>NZ_JAAUWS010000002.1:0-256560 GCF_014694465.1 Vibrio sp. S11_S32
AGAATATTGCTTGGCGACCATAGCATTGTGGACCCACCTGATTCCATGCCGAACTCAGAAGTGAAACGCAATAGCGCCGATGGTAGTGTGGGGTTTCCCCATGTGAGAGTAGGACATCGCCAGGCTTTGATTTAGTATACTGAATAGACACTGCGGAGTGGTAGTTCAGTTGGTTAGAATACCGGCCTGTCACGCCGGGGGTCGCGGGTTCGAGTCCCGTCCACTCCGCCATTATTCATAGATGTAAATTATACTAGATTTTAGGGGTGTAGCTCCAACTGGCAGAGCAGCGGATTCCAAATCCGCGTGTTGGGAGTTCGAATCTCTCCACCCCTGCCATATTAAGGCCTTAGCAGAAATGCTAAGGCCTTTTTTCGTATTATAGTAATATCATACCAATTCAAATAATTAACTGGTCAATTGACACCAATCTCTAGAGCAGAGTGATTTCACTCTGCTTTTTGTGCTACTAAATATATTCAATGCTGAACAAAGTTTATTAATGATATTGTCGTAGCCATTAAAGCATCAGTTTGCGACTTCATTCTAACGCAACCAACTCTATACCGGCTCAATTGGATTTAATTCTGGTGAATAAAGTGGGATGAAGCATACTCACATTATCCAAATTATCTGCAAGATGACTTTGATGTCAACTTTCCGGGTCCACCATAACAAGTGAGTGTTTGCCGAATAGCGTTGTTACCGACGATATTAATTCAAGTTGTTTTCTCATGATATCCATATTGCTAAAAGGAGCCACGATGGCTTCGGTGCATCTGTTGTAATACATACAACTCTAAACAAATAGGAATATTCAAATAGTTACTGCTGAATTGCTCTTGGACGAGAGTCTTTCTCTGCCTAAATTGTTGTTGTGATATGACGTTGAGCAAATATTGCTTTATCTTGAAACCAGATCAATACATCATCGAGATGAACGTGACTAGGGAGCTTAAGGGTCGTTTCAATTTTGAATTTTTTTAAAACTCTCTTGGGTTTCTTCTGATTGCTTAGGATACTGGAACGAGTGGTGATCAAGCTTAAATTCAGATGGTGTAAAAGCTGATAGATTCAAATATTGAGCAATTTCAGTTCGTTTTTTCCCATCAAGAAAATGCTCAGAGCTCCAGAGCTTAACAATTAGCTATGAGCCTGTTGCTTGTTGATGAAAATATCTTTACTCCAGTTAAATATGATTAGAATTGCGAGTATTCCACCGCAACTAATCGTCAGCCAATGTGGTAATAATTCATGCTCCGGCCCAATTTGTGGTGTCACTTGAAAGCCATATTGAGTCACTAAGTAGTCGACAAAGCTCCCCATTATCAATGCACCACCGAGTACTCCACCTAAGTAACCAAAGAGTGCACGTTTTCCCATTTCTTTGGCTACAATACCTAAACTAGCAACATTACTGGCCGGGCCAGCTAGCATAAAGACTAAAACTGCTCCTGGTGATATTCCTGCTAATAAAAGTCCTGCAGCTACAGGGGTTGATGCGGTGGCGCATATATACATAGGTATTGATATTAGAACCATTAGTAACATAGCCAAAATACCACTGCCCCAGCCTTCTAAAAAACCATCTGGCATATAAGCTTGAATTAACGCTGCAAAGCCTAACCCTACCAATAACCACCCACTGGTATCTTTTAATAAGTCTGTTGAAGCAAAAGTAAGTGATAGTTTGATCTTACCTATTAACGTATTAGGTTTTTCTGTATCAGAATCGGATGAAGAACCACAAGAAGTTGTTTTTTTATTTGAACAACACGATGGCTTTATTTTCAATATTCCATTGGGTTTAAGCATGGCACTATCTGGTTTTAGAATAGTAGTTTCTGCATTGCTGCAACATGATGAGGCAGGTGTTAGCTTTGAAGGGGATGATATTGATGAAACCGTAATCTTCTTCTCGTCTCTACCGACTAATATTCCAGCCAAAATTGCACTGAAAATTGCTGATATTGGACGCATTATTGCCATAAATGGGCCTAATAAGACATAAGATATCGCGATAGAATCGACGCCGGTTTCTGGTGTTGAAACTAAAAATGAGGTGGTTGAAGCTTTAGAGGCTCCGGCTCTACGTAAACCTACTGCTGCTGGGATCACGCCACATGAACACAGAGGTAATGGCGCACCGAAAATAGCCGATTTTACAATTGCTTTAAAGCCACTACCACCAAGTTGACGATTAAGCCATGTACTTGGAATGAATACTTTGATGATACCTGCTGTGATTAAACCGAGTAGCAACCAAGGTGCCGACTCTAAAAATAATTCTACAAAGTGAGATAAGAAGTTCATTTTACGCTCCTCGGTTATGTTGATGGTGCTGATGTGTTTCTGGTTTTACATCATCGGTATTGGTTTCTAATGCCTGCAAGATAGTGCAATCCACTGCGCTATTTGGGCCGCCACAACAAGCTGACGATAGAGTTTGTAATGAGCGTTGAAAATGAAGAAGTTCAGCTAGTTTTTGTTCGACTTGTTGTAACTTGAGATCGACAACTTGTTTAACATCGGCGCACGCATTGGTGGCTTTATTGACATCTATATCTAATAATTCTTTGATATCAGAAAGATTGAAGCCGATTTTTTTGGCGCGTAGGATAAATTGAAGCGCTTGTTTATCTTGCTCGGTATATAAGCGATAACCTGAATCAGTTCGAGCGGAAGGGATCAATAACGCTGATTTTTCGTAAAACCTCAGAGTATCGTTATTCACATTACACAATTTTGCCAGTTCGCCAATCTTATACATATCTTGAAACCCTATTTTTAAGTTATAAAGAGTATAAACCTTGGAGGTAACTCTAGGGTCAAGTGTTAAGCGTTATTTAAACAATTAGGGGTTAAAAAAGCTCATAGAAGGCGATCTATGAGCTTATTTTTATGCTTTTATTAAATTGCAGTTTTAAGCTTGATGCTTTTTAAAGATAATCGACGTATTGATGCCACCAAAAGCAAAGTTATTACTCATGATAGTATCGCAATGCATTTCTCTGCCGCTGCCTTTAATATAATCAAGATCACCACAAAGAGGATCGACATTGTTTAAGTTTAGAGTTGGGCTAAACCAACCTGCATGCATCATCTCAAGGCTTAACCAAGCTTCGACCGCACCACATGCTCCTAACGTATGACCAAAGTAACTCTTAAGAGAGCTAATGGGTGTTTTATTTCCAAATAGATTGGCAGTGGCATTACTTTCGGCAATATCCCCACGGTCGGTAGCGGTGCCGTGAGCGGAAATATAATCGATTTGTGAGGCTGGAATATTGGCATCTTCTAACGCTAATTCCATACAACGTTGCATATTATCCATTTGTGGTTGAGTCACATGAGCGGCATCACAGTTGCTGGCAAAGCCTATGATTTCAGCATAAATAGTCGCACCACGCGCAATAGCATGTTCATATTCCTCAAGAACTAAAGTTCCTGCACCTTCACCAATAACCAGCCCATCACGGCTTTGATCGTAAGGACGAGGGGTGGTCTTCGGTGCTTCATTTTGTAAACTGGTGGCAAATAAAGTATCAAACACCGCAGACTCCGTTGGGCAAAGCTCTTCACCTCCGCCTGCCACCATAACCGTTTGGTAGCCGTGTTTAATCGCTTCATAAGAATAACCAATCGCTTGGCTACCAGATGTGCAAGCACTGCTGGTCGGGATCACTCGTCCGCGCAGCCCAAAAAATAACCCGACATTAACCGCAGCAGAGTGTGGCATCATTTGTACATAGGTTGTGGCAGTGATGGCTCGGGTTGATTTCTCGTTCAACATCACCCCAAAGGCAGCAATGGCAGGTGTACTACCAGTGGATGAACCATAGGCCACGCCAGCTTGACCATTGGTTAACGTATCGTGCTTATCGCCATTTTCGTTAATCAGGCCGCTTTGCAATAAAGCATGTTCAGAGGCCAGTGTTGCCATTTGAGAAACTCGACCCATTGAGCGGATCTTCTTGCGAGTGTAGTGCTTTGGCAACTCAAAATTATCAATTGGCGCGGCAAGTTTGGTATTTAAGCCATCATACTGCACATAGCTTTGCATAAATTGGACGGCATTTTCGCACGCCTGAAGCTTGGGTAAAATCGTTGCCCAATTATTACCAAACGCGGTCACACCAGACATTCCAGTTACTACAACGCGACGATTCATATTAAACCTCCATTAACTGAAATAACTTGTCTTGTGATATAAGCAGCATTATCCGACATTAAATAGCGGACTAACCCAGCCACTTCTTCGGGTTTCCCCATTCGGCGTAAAGGCACTTGTGGTAAGGCATGTTCTTTTACGTGCTCATCCACCATTCCGGTATCGATCAAACCTGGAGCGACACAGTTTACGGTGATTTTTCGCTTAGCTAACTCTAAGGCTAATGATTTTGTTGCGCCAATCACACCGGCTTTGGCTGCGCTGTAATTGGTTTGTCCTCGATTTCCCATAATGCCAGAAACAGAGGCAATAGTAACAATTCGGCCACCACTGCGTTTCTGCACCATCGGCATCACGCATGGGTGCAGGACGTTATAGAAACTGTCTAAATTGGTATGGATAACACTATCCCATTCATCTTCCATCATGGCGGGAAAAGCGGTATCTCGGGTTATGCCTGCATTGCTGACGACTCCATAATAAGCACCATATTGTTCAATATCCGCTTCAAGTTTCGCGCGAGCTTGTGCACGATCACTAATATCGAATTGAATAATATGAGCTTGTCCACCGGCTTGTTCTATTTGAGCCTGTGTGTCTAAAGCACCGCTTTGATCCGACATATAATGGATAGCGATATGAAAACCATCTTTTGCCAGTTGAGTAGCAATCGCTTTGCCTATCCCTTTACTGGCTCCGGTCACAAGAACGTGTTGAGTCATTAGTTTTCCTTTTATTTGGTATCCGATATTGCCGGTTGCCCCAGCATTTCGTGTAATTGGGTTTTAGATGGCACAAAAGCATTTAATTGCGCACTGGCGACAGACTCACCTTGATATTTAATTTCGCACTGAAAGACCGCCATACCATTATTCTCCATCACTTTTTCTGCGTGAATATCTAAAGTCGTGTGCAATGGGAAGTGCGGCTGTTGGCTGTGATAACGACGCGATCCAAGTAAGAAGCCAATCGAGGGTGTAGCCCCTTGTTTCCATGCTTGATAACCTGACCACGCCGCGATAGATTGCGCCATAAATTCGATTCCAACATAAGCAGGAACGGTTTGGGATTGTTGATCAAAAAACAAGTTGTTAGATTGAATATCGACTTGAGTATCAATATGTTCATCACCGACATCGATCAAACGATCCACTAAGATCATTGGCGCTTGATGTGGGATCAACTGGTGAATAGGCGGTATGCTTGATTCAATCATGTGGGTACCCAAAAATAAGACTGACGTTATTGCCACCAAAGGCAAAAGAATTACTTAAAATCGCAGAAGATGATTGTGGGTGCGATGAGAGTAAGGAGTTTGATGATGCTAATTGAATACCTAAATCTTTATAAGCAGCAGTACTCGATTGAATCGGAAGCGGCAGTTGATAACGTAAAATATGCCAACAAATCGCCGCTTCAATCGCACTGGCGGCGCCTAATGTATGCCCAGTTAAAGGTTTGGTTGAACTGACTGGCACTTGAGCGCCAAATACTCGTGCAATTGCTTTAGATTCCATCGCATCGTTAAGCGGGGTTGCAGTGCCGTGAGCATTGATATAGCCGATATTCTGCGGCTCTAAATGGGCATCAGCTAATGCTTTACGCATGGCTTGTTCTGCGCCATTTCCCTCGGGATGTGGCGCGGAAATATGATGCGCATCGGAACTGTCACCCACACCTAATAAAGCGATCGGTTGTTGGTTTAGGTCTGACGTTGGCTTATCTAAACAGAGCAACATAAAGGCGGCAGCTTCACCTATATTGATGCCATCCCTATCACTGGCAAAAGGTTGGCACAAAGTATTGGATAAGGCTTCTAAGCTATTAAAGCCATTGAGAGTAAGCTTGCACAGCGTATCTGCACCGCCGACGATCACCGCATCCACTAAGCCAGAAAGCAATAATCGTTTAGCTGAAATAAACACTCGACCACTGGAAGAGCACGCGGTCGAAATGGTGTAACACGGCCCACAAAGATCAAAGTAATCGGCGATAAACTGACTGGTATTGGCGATCTCTTGTTGATGATAATGATAGTCGCTCGGCCAATGTTGCTCTTGTTGATGAGCGAGCAATGCTTGTTCACCATCGGCAATACCTGAAGTACTCGTGCCAACCACCACTGCGATCCGATCGACGCCATAACGTGTAATTGCAGCATCAATATCGGGTTTTATTGCTAATAAGGCTGATAACGCTAACCGATTATTGGCGGTATTTTGATCCACAAAGTTATCTGCAATAGTCGGACGATCACCTGTGGCATAACCGACGACGGTTGATTTTCCATCATTAAGCCATTCATCACTGAGTTTCATATCCGGTGATATACCTTGTCTTAGACGATGATGGATCTGATCCGCTTGTTGCCCTAAAGCTGAGTGGGAGCCACAAGCATGGATATAAATGGGTTTAGACATGTAAAATCATTACCTTTAAAAATCGGGTTGGTGTAACAAACAAAGCTATTTGTATTGTAAGGTTTTTATTTTAATGGTGAAGCCTAATGACGGATTTATAAAAGTGATATCACCTTTCAAGGCATTTTGGTTTTGATAATGGATATCTGCCACCACCTGACCTTTATCATCAATTAATTGGCGCTGCTTACCTTGGCTAGAAGGATCATCAGTTTGAGTTAATCGCCAACCCAGTTGCGACAGCGGTTGTTGCCACACCTCAATTGGCCACAAGGTGATCATTAAATTAAACAGCACTTGTTGCGGTTTTGGCAGCGTATTTCCAAGGCCGGTCATCACATGTGAATCAATCTGATTGTCGGCATACTGCAAACTGAGAATACGCGTGCCCCAAGAGGAGAATCCGGCTAATACCAACGTGTTATCCGACACTTGCAGTTGAGTTGGCAACTGATTATTGGAATCTTGATAGGTGACAGAAATTAATTGGCTCGCGGTTAAGTCATAGCCTAATTGGTTTGGGGTTGGTAGCGTCACCCAGACATCTTTTGCGATCTCTACTTTGGCTTGATCTTTGTCGGAAGAGGTAACGCTATTAGCAGTACAAGCGCTTAATAGCAGCAATATAGCCGTTACCAACAAGCCCTTAATATGATATGAATCTATTCGTTTTAGCATGCAGTATTCTTCCTTATGAGCTTATTTTGCTCGCTGATACCTTCATGGCGAGTGGTGCCAATAACCAACAAACAATAATGCCAAACAGTACGGTAATACCAAAACTGTGGATTGCTTGGGTGTCACTCAAGGCTAATAAACCAAATGATAATAATGTGGTTAAGCCAGACAAACTGATCGCCAGTAAGGTGCTATGCAGTGGTTGCGAGTGGCTTATCGTGGTTGAAGCGATCTTAGCTCGACTGTACTCGGCAAAAAATAAGGTGTAGTCGATCCCGATACCTAAAATTAAAATCAACGCCAGCAGGTTAAATAAATTCAATGGCGTGCCAGTTAAAACGGTCACCGCAATTCCAGCACCGCCAGCAATTAAAGGCGGGATCATAATTTTAATACCTTGTTTGACACCATAACGCAGCGCCACCACCATGAAAATAATCGCACTGGCGAGCGCCAATAATTCTGCCACTCGTTCCCGATACAAGCCAAACAAGCGCGAGATATCATCGGTTTTATCCAGGTAAGTTAAATTCGATTGGCTATTGGCATAGCGTTGAATAAAGGCGGCATCTTTTAATCCGGTTAAGCGCACCACGGCCGATTGTTGACCTTCAATTTTACCTAACCACATAAAACGCACCGGATCGGAGATCGGTGAGGCCAGAAAATCGTTGACGGTTACGGGCTTAAATTGAGCATCAAACTCAATCTTTTGGCGTAGCTTTAAGCTTTGTTTTAATTTCGCGCCTTGTTGAGCGTAAAGTTGTTGGCTCAATTGATAGTTTTGATGTTGGGTCAGCGCCGAAGGAATATACTGAGTGAGACTTTGATAACCCTGCAGTTTGTCTTGAGTCACAAAACCATCGAGTTGTTTGGAAACTTGTTCAAGTCGTTGCAGTAGGGCTTGTTCATTTTTAGCCTTAACCAATAGCATTTGCTGGCCATTTTCGATACCAGAGATCGCTTTAATGCTATTTTCTTGTTGTTTGAGTTGCACCGGCAAGGCTTGCAGTTGGCGAATATCATCATTGTAAGTCGCTTGTGATAAACCGAGGGCTATCATAATAAACAAAGTTAAAGGCAAGCCAATCCGAACGCTGCGCTTGTGCCATAACTCTAACCACCACGACATGGCTTGAGTGAGCGGAAGTTTGGACACTTTAGAAGGTGTCGAGGCTAAGATCGGATACCAACACACCACCGAGGCATACGCGGCGCATAAACCAACTGCCGAGAACAACGCCAATTGTTGCAACCCTGGGAAGGGCGCGACTAACATACCTAAATAGCCAATCAAACTGGTGATCAAGCCAAAACTGATCGAGATAAAAATATGGCGTAAACCTTGTTGGCTATCCCAATTTTTACCCGCCGCTAATCGGTCGGTTAAATAGTGGAAGGCATAATCAATGGAGACTCCAATTAAGCTCGCGCCAAATACCAAACTAAATAGATGCACTTTGCCAAATACGCTGACCGTCACCACAAAGGCACTGAGCAAACCACAAGCGATCGACAATAAAGCTAAATTGAGCGGAGTTATGCTACGGTAAATAAATAAGATCAACAAGATGATCCCAATTAGCGAGCCAACCCCGATGGTGCTGATTTCGCTTTTGGCACTTTCGGTTCCATGAGCGGCATAAAAGATCACCCCTGTGTGCAGGATCTCAACTTTGCTTGATGCATTTTTCTCGCTCGAAGCAGGAGTGAAGCTTTGCTCTATTTGATGCTGTAGCGCATTAAGGGCTGGCAGTTTTGATTGCAAATCTAACGCGTAAGGTGAGCCTTTTAATTCCGCATTGATCAGGGCGTAGGTTTTACCTTGATATTGGGCGGTTAAAAAGCCATTAGAAAGAACAAAATTGCCAGAGTTTGCTGATAATTGAGTTAAAAAGTCGCGAAATAACAAAAATGGGTCGTTTTGTAATTCTGCGCCGGTAACCCCAGAAAATGGATTGTAGACACTTTGGATCACATGCTGAGTCTGCTTGGCGCTTGAGGTTTGTAATTGTTTTCGTTGGGTCGATGTCAGCATTTGAAAGCGATTTGGATAATAGAACTTGCCCCAAGCTTGTTGAGAGTCTTGACCCATTTTCCCTTGGATATGGCTAAATAACGATAAATCATCCAGCTTTTTAGTCAGTTCTGATGCCGCCGCAATCGCATTGCTTTTATTTTGACTGCCAACTAAAAAGATCACCTTATTGCTCATGCTGGTGGCGATATTATCAAATGCAAACTGAGAGCTTGGGTCTTGCTTATCTTTTGGCAGCAACGCCATGATATTGGTTTCAATTGGGCTACTGGTCCTTGAAAGTTGCCACGTCAGTGCCACACAAAGCAGCAATACCATGACCAGCCAAGAGAGTGCTAATGTTTTGCTTTTATTGCTCCAATGCGCCATTACTGATTTACTCTCTAAGTATAAAGTGTTTAAAAATAAAGGTGATTAAAAACGAAATGCGTCTTGCTCTGTGGGGTTAAGGGCATTGGGTTGATTGGTTTGTTGGCTAAATTGCATATCGGATTTATCACCTCGAACTTCTTGTAATAACACCGAATCAATATAATCGCCGCCTTGAATCGTAATGCTGGCGAACACCTTATTTAATGGCGCCGCTTTAGGGGTGAGCACTAACGTCCAATGCTTATCGTTAGAGCTGAGATCTAACTTGAATTGCTCGGTTAGAGTTTTGGTGTCGCCTTGGAATAAAGATAAAAAGATATGGCTAAAGTAAAACACCATTGGGTTATCTTTTTTGGCTAACACTTGAGCTGGTTGATCGGCCATTTTTTGGCTAAGCTTATCTTGTGTCAGCACTAAAGAGACCGGAAAAGGTTGGCTTTGTTGCCACCATAAACCTTGTTTCTCCGACAGTAAAAATTGACCACTTGACTCTAAAGGCGCATCAAACATCTTCATGCTGCGAGTTTGAGTAAAATCGCCTCGCACAATTGGATGTTGCGCCAGTTTGGTTTGTAATTGATCAAGCGTGATCGCCTGAGCGGGGATCGTCATTAAACTGATCATTAAGATCAGTACAGATTGCAGTAATAAACCGATCTTATTGCGCATGCCAGATCTCCAGTTTGTCGGTAAAGGCTTTGGGAGAGGTGAAACACATTTCTTCGCTCTGCATATCGACTGCTACTTGCATAGTGTAGCCTTTGGTGAGACGAACACCGCTTTCGGCATTATAAATCACATAATCCACTTTTAAACGGTTCTCCCACTCGGTCAGTTTCGCTTCAACTCGTACGCTGAGATCAAATGGGATCGGCTTAATGTATTTCACTCTAACATCAATAATCGGCCACATATAACCAGAGGCTTCCATGGCGCGATAGTTATAACCAATCTTATCGAGCATCACTCGGCGCGCCTCTTCAAAAAAGCGAAAGTAATTACCGTGATACACCACGCCCATAGGATCGGCATCTTGAAAAGAAGGCGTCATGATCACGCTGGCAGAAAGAGTTTTTTCAGTCATAACGTACTCATTATTAGTGATGGGTTCGATTGATGGTTTAATCATTAGTGATGCCAATCTTGGTTAAGCGTCTAACCAAGATTATCCATTCCGAAAAGACGTTTAAACTATCCATGGGCACTTGGAAAAGAGCGTCCATGCACTTTTAACACTTTTCTCTATAGATAACATAGATAGAGCTTTTAATCGGTTCAACTTAATTCAGATGCTATTAATATAACGGCCATTGTTGCTGTTGGATCTTAGCGACAAATTTGCGTAAATCCGCTTCTAAAGGTCGATCTTCTTCGACAAATTCAAACTCAGCTTGTACCGCTTCCATCATCGCTTTAAGCGCAGGGCTAAAATGCTGGTGGTCGAGTTCATTATTGCGTTTGCGCAGTTCAATCGCTTGAGTCGCAGCCAGTAAAGACGCTGAAGTCACTTGTTCGGTTAATTGCAACACGCGTAAACAATCACGAGAAGAAATCGTGCCCATGCTGACTTTATCTTGATTGTGACACTCGGTTGAGCGCGAGAACACACTGGCCGGCATGGTATTTTTTAACGCTTCTGCGGTCCACGCTGAAATGCCAATTTGTACCGCTTTAAAGCCATGATTAATCGGTTTACGCTCACCAGTTGCACCAGTTAAGTTAAAAGGTAAACCGTTATTGAATTTGTAATCCATCAATTGCGCCATTTGACGATCAAGTAAATCAGCAATATTGGCGACCGCAGTTTTTAAGGTATCCATCGCCATGGCAATATGACCACCATAGAAATGGCCACCGTGCAGCACACGTTCGTTATCACCATCAATAATAGGATTATCGTTAGCGCTGTTAAGTTCGTTTTCGATCATCTGACGCAACCACGGTAGGGTATCTTGTAATACGCCAATCACATGCGGCGCGCAACGTAGAGAATAACGATCTTGCAGACGATCACTGTTGCTTGGTGGGCGCTCTGCTTGTAGATCTGAGCGCAACCATGCCGCAATTTGTTGTTGTCCTTGGTGGGGCTTGACCGCAAATAAGGCTTCATCAAAATGGAAGTCATTACCTTGCATACCGAGCGAAACCATTGCGGTAATTTTAGTTGCCATTTGAGCTAAATATTCCGCGCGTTTAAAAGCTATACACGCCAATGCGGTCATCACCGAAGTGCCGTTCATTAAAGCTAACCCTTCTTTGGGCTTGAGCTTGATCGGTTGAATATTTAACTCGGCAAACACCTCAGCGGTTGGACGTACTTTGCCTTGGTATAACACTTCACGCTCGCCGATCAGTACCGCGGCTAAATAAGAAAGCGGGGTGAGATCGCCACTGGCGCCGACGGATCCTTCTTGTGGGATCATTGGGGTGATCCCTTGATTGATCAAAGTAACGATTTGGTTAAGAAGATCATGGGTCACGCCAGACATGCCTTGAGATAACGAGCACAAACGAGTAGCCAGTACTGCGCGTGCTTGTTGCTGATCTAAATGCTCACCTAAGCCACAGCCGTGAAAACGAGTTAAGTGCAGCGGCAGTTCATCCACCAAGTTCATTGGGATCGCCACGGTGCACGAATCACCATAGCCTGTGGTCACGCCATAGATTACGCCTTCTTCTTTTAATAAACGCTCAAGAAACGCTACGCTGCGGTCTATCTTACAGGTGAAAGCATCGGTCTGGTTCATTTGCGCTTGGCTGCCTTGAGCAATGTTCATCACATCTTCAATGGTCAGACGCTGCGCGCCAAAGGTAATCGTTTGATTATTTAGATTCTGAGTTGTCATGCTGCTCACTCGAGTTAGATTGATTAGGTGAATTAAATGATGAGCGGGTTTTATTTTCCGCTTCGCCACTTAATTGCCAAAAATTAAAAAAGTTATACCACTGCAAAGGCGCTTGTAGCGTGAAGTGCTGTAAGCGATTGGCATACTGTTGTACTAAAGCTTGCATCGCTTGAGTACGTTGTTTGCGGGGTAATTTGATTTGCTGATTAAAAGGTTCGAAATAGACATCAAAATGCGGTCTTTTGCCGGTATGAGTTTCATCTCGTAGGCCAAATAATAAATACACTGGCGCGGCAAGTATGGTGGCCAACAAAAACGGACCTTGGGGAAAGGGGGCTGGTTTGCCTAAGAAATCGGCCCAGACTACCCGTTGTTCTTTGGTGGTCGAAGTACGGTCGCCAACAATCACAATCCATTCGCCTTGTTCGAGTTTTTGCTGTAATAAAATGGCGGTATCCGGCCCCATGCTATTGACTTGAATAAGATGAATTGAAGAGTCAGGATTGACCGCCTTCATCACATTGTTAAAACGCTCTGCATGCTCGGTAAAGACTAAAGCATTTATGGTGACTTTATTGCGCGATTGACCTAATGCGCGGCACAGTTCTAAATTTCCTAAATGCGAGCCTAGAATGACGATGCCTTGTTTGGCGTTGATCACCTGATCAAAATGTTGCTGCCCATGTACGGTGAGATCGCCAGTATTAATATCGCCGCGCCAACCGGCTAATTTATCTAGCATCGTTTGGCCAAAAGAAAGCAAATGTTGATAGCTAGAAACGGGCGTATTTACGGCGAGATCATGTTGCTGTGCATAGGCTTGTACTTGTTGTAAATACTGCTCGGATGCTTGGCGAGCTTGCTTACCAGTACGGTGGTAGTAACGCATCACTAACTTGAGAATAGCGGTAAAAAATCGTCGCCCAAATAGCGAATACACTGCCATCAATAACTTAATCCCAATCACAGTGCCGCGTTCTTTCCTTTTGGCCCAATGTGGCTGAGAAGCGATTGGTTGCGCCTCAGGATTTGTGGCTTGAGAGGGGAAATGACGTTTAATTAATTTCGGTATGCGTGGCAACATGCCAAAGAATAAACGAGTGTGCATTTTGCTGATACGAATATTGTCATGCAAGGCATCAAAGTGAGAAATGCCACCTTCAGGGTAAAACACGCGGGTATCAATAAAGTGAAAATGCATCCCTTCCCAATACAATTTGACTAATATTTCACTGTCAAAGTCCATGCGCGAGCCAATCGAATAATGATCAATAACTTTAATCGTGACCGCCAGTGGGTAGGAGCGAAAACCACACATGCTGTCTTTTATTTCCAGCGATAGTGTTTCAATCCATACCCAGATATGAGTGGCATAACGGCCATATAAACGCGATTTTGGCACCGAATCATCATAGACAGGTTTGCCTGAAATCAAATGCAGCGGTTGCTGTTTCGACGCGGCAATTAATCTTGGTATCGCTTCAATATCATGCTGACCATCGGCGTCGATTTGCAGAGCATGACTAAAGCCTTGCTGATGGGCCAGGCGCATACCCGCCATCACCGCGCCACCTTTACCTTGATTTTTTGCTAGCGTGATCAGTTGAACGTCAGGTTGAGTTTGTAATGCCTCGAGCACCTGTTTGGTGTTGTTATCACTGCCATCATCGACGATAAGAATTGGGAAATTAAACACCTGCAATGATGCCACTACCGCTGCCATCGTTTGGCCGTGGTTATAACAGGGGATCAAAAAGCAGGGTGAAAATGTGCTCATACTGATAATCGTTTCCTTAATCCTTTAAAGTGACACAAGCAATAACCTAAGCATAAATGAAACGTAAAATTAACCTAACAAAATACGACCCGATGAATGGGTAACGAGGCTGCTTTCACTTGTTGATGTATCCGAGTGAACGGTATCAGGCGAAGTATATGAGAAATACAATTTTTGTTTATCACTATGCCAATCTAGCGTAAGCGTCACTTGGCTATCTTTTAAGATTGGCTGTTGGAACTTAATCACTTCCATGCCTTTAAAGTCACTTGGCGTGGCGAGTAATTGTTGAGCAAAATAGATCGCCCAATCGACTTGAGTGACGCCGGGTAATAACGAATAAACCGGAAAATGACCTTTAAAATCTTCAATCTCAGCCTCTACATGTAAATCTAATATGGCGGTAATTTGCGCCGGATGAGTTTGGCTAATTTGCTGGCTGAGGATGCTAGGTTTACGCTTCATTTTGTTTGTCCTTGCTCGGCGCTGAGGTTAAGGTTGGCACGCTAAATAGAGTCTCAATATTACTGATTAAGCGTTTACCTTGGGTATTGAGCGGGATCTCATCGACCACTTTAAAGCGGCGTGGAATGCCCACCGGTTCAATCCATTGATGTAACTCACTGCGCAAATATAGCCAAAACTTCCCTTTGCCTAATTGCGTTAATTTGGCGAGGCCATCAGTGGTTAACGTAATAGCGGCAGCGGTGATCAAGCGTTGCTCGGTTTGCAAGGCAATCACTGCGCTTTCAGCAACCTCGTCAAGTTGATTTAGGCGGCGTTCGATCTCGGTTAATGAGATACGTTTTTCTTCAATCTTAACCACACGATCAGCGCGACCTTTTAAGACAAACTGTTGCGAGTTTAATAATTCACATTGATCGGCGGTTTGATACCAAGATTGACTGTCTACCAGTGGCGATAAAATCCGTAAACATCCTTCCGCGTTAAGCTCTATTTTTATCGCATCAAAAGCTTGCCAAGGTGTGGTATTACTCACTTGTTGGCGATGCGCAATGCCGCCGGTTTCAGTACTGCCAAGTACTTCTCTTGGCCATTGATTATATTGCTCAAAGCAAGTGCGAGCAGCGTCAAAAGCCAATGGACCGCCGGATGAAAAGATAGCGCGATAATTGGATTTCACTTCGCCTTTAGTCACTCGCTTTAATAGCGCTGGGCTGCTGGCTAATACCGTATTGGGTGAGGCGTGCTGTTGCATTTGTTCTGGGTATTGCCAATCGTATGGATAAAAGGCACGACCGGCCGCCAGTGGCCATAACACCCGAAATAATAAACCGTAAATATGCTGGTGGGAGACGGTGCTAGCAATAATAGCGCCGCTGAGTTCTTGCCCCCAAGTTTGCTCCAATTGCGCCAGTTCGGTATCAAGCAGTACTAATGTTTTTTCGATGGCTTTAGGCGCGCCACTAGAGCCTGAAGTGAACAAGGTGATTGGAGTGTCGCCGAGTAATTCAAAGGGGTAAGCTGTTTTTTGTTTGGCGTCACTAAAGGGCAAACTAATGCTGGATTGAAGCAATGGTTCGGCGAACGCATTAATATCAATCACTTCATCATGCAGTAAAGCCTCAAAATGATCGGATAATTCCAACAACGCACCCGATTGTAAATTGCCCGGTAAGATGATGTGCTTTTGAGCATGGCATGCCGCCATAAATGCCACCGCAAACCAGTAACTGTCTTGAGTGCAAATCGCCCATTTTTGTTGTGGGACGCCACGTAAGCGAGAGGTTAATTGCTCCACATGAGATTGAAAATCAGCCCAAACATAATAAGCATCGTTATCGTTTAAGCCTACCGTTACGGCCAATGAAGGCTCACGCGACGCTTGCATTAAACGATAAATAGGCTGAAATAGGCTAGGCGATTGAGTCATGCGGCTTCCGTGTTAAGTCTTTCCATGCACTGTCATTTACAGTGGGGTAAATCAATTAGAGTTTAATTTTAAGCTATGTTTATATCGTTACTGTTGCTGATGTTTTTTTTGAACAAACTGCCGGACTACCCATTCACAAGCAAATAAACTGCCACCACAAATGTAGCTAAGCAGGCCATTGTAAAGCATCCAAATTTCAATCGGTTGAAAGCAAGTGTAAAGTGCGATCGAGCCATTTAAAACAAAGTAACCACACCACACCTTAGTGACGGTGCGGGTATATTGCACCCCACTAGGAGGAAGATCAGGGTCTTGCAGACGAGCAAGACGCTCCACTAAGGTTTGCTTTTGCCATAAGCTACTGCCAAATAATATAAACATTAGGGCACTAACAATGATGGGATAAAAGGTAAACCAGCCCTGTTGTTTAAAAATAGTAGCGAAAATGGTTAAGATGATCCCCGCACCACCGCTTAACCAAGCAATGTATTTTAATTCGGTTAAACGAGTACGATTACCGGCAATAATGCGAATTAAAAACAACACCCCAAGCAAGCCGGCAATAACGCCAATTCCCCAACGATTTAGCCCATAATAAACGGCCAATGGATAAGCCAATAAGACCAATCCAGACAAGGCGGTGAGAAATTTCATAATCTTGTTATCACTCAGCTTTCCTTGAGTAATTCAACCACAGCATCGACCACATCATTGACGCTGCGTACGGCTTTAAACTCGTCAGGCTGAATCTTCTTACCGGTTAATTTTTGTAGATGCACCACTAAATCAACCGCATCAATGCTATCAAGGTCGAGCTCTTGATACAGTTGCGATTCAGGTTTGATGTCATCAGCATCAATTTCAAACAGCTCAACAAAAGCATCCCTTACTTTGTTGAAGACTTCTTCACGATTCATTTCGGTCATAATATTAGTACGCTTATTGTTAGACGATTAGTTAGAAGATGAATGAGTTACACGCTTACTCTTGGCTCGCTGCGACATATTTAGCCAGATTGGCAACCGAAGAAAAATGCTCACGCGTATTGGCATCATCGGCATCAATTACCACGTTATAGCGTTTTTTGATCGCCAGACCAAGCTCAAGTGCATCAATAGAGTCCAAGCCTAAACCTTCACCAAATAAAGGGGCGTCACTGTCGATGTCGCTCACTTGAATATCTTCAAGATTCAATGATTCGATAATTAAGGTTTTTAATTCGTTGTGTAGTTGTTCCACAGTAACCTACCTAAAAGTATTGTTATGAATAGTATTTAATTTTTATTATCAGTATTTTCTGGAAAAAGTGCAGTCGATAAATAGCGATTCAATTGGCGTGCCGCCGTGGTCGGTGAGTCGCTGTTATCAAGAAAAGTATCAATGGCTATCTTACCTTTCACTTGTATATGAAAAAAGGGTTTTACGTCAGGAACTTGATACCACTTCATTTGTTTGGTCAAAAAAGCGGGTGAGACGGTAATATGGATCAAGCGTAAATCGGATTGAGTGCGGACTGCAATTTGCGCCGCGCCGCGTTGTAATGTCGAGGCTTGTCCTTGCGTGGTGCGAGTGCCTTCAGGAAAAACCAATAATACATTACCGTCATTTAAACGCTGATTACATTGCTCTAATAATGTTTCAGGTTCACGATTGGGAATATAGCCGGCGGCTTTGACGATGCCTTGCATAAATGGATTTTGCCAAATACTGGCTTTCACCAAGCAATCACATTGCGGTAAACGTGAGGCAATCAGCACGTAATCAATTAAACTGGGATGATTGGCAATGATTAAACAGTTTTTATCTTGTAAAAGGATGTCGGTACCGTCAAAGCGATAATCAATCGCTCCCGTAAACTTCATGGTTTGACAAAAGAGGGTGAAAGCGTGCTTGATGATCCCTTGCACCCGTATTTCACGTTGCTTAGGGTGGCGAGAGGTTGCGGTCATCACCGGAAACACGATAAACGTCAAAGCCAGAGCGCCAATCCCAAAGATCGTAAAACAACTGCCGGTCGCAATTACTCGCCAGTATTTATTTAATCGTTGAAACAATGTCAATTTAGCATGCGGCATCTTGTTTGGTCGCGTCCTTAGAGATAAAAGATCGTAATGGTTAGAGTTCAGTTAATCGCTAATCTGTGTTGAATCGCAGTGCCATTGCCAACAAATGCGACTGTCATCAATCTGCCATTGTGATTGTGGCAGCGCAAGATTCGCCAGTATTTGTAAGCTTTGAGTCTCAAATATTGGCGGTGATATTGAAGATTTGGTGCGGTTTGGAGTCGAATTTTTGCGCCAACTCAGTTCAACTTGATTGCCGTGGGTTAACACTAAGCCGAAAGCGTAACCGGGGTGAGGTTGTGATTCAAAATGTTGATAAGGCTGTGACAGTGACTCATCAAAATCGATCACCAACACCCGATGAGTTGGGTGCTGGCTTAAATAACTGCTGGCCTCAATTAAAGCATGATGCAAGGTACTTTCACCCGCTGCTAAAGAGGTGGCGGGAATTGGGCTGTGAGTCGCAATAGTAAACAGACCTGCACTGGTATTATGCACCGATTGAGAAAACGCAGTCGGAGAGGCATCTTCACCACTGAGTACTTGTTGTAATAAGGTGGTGGTACGAGCCAATTCGCCATGACGACAAGAAAATATTAAGTAATCGATTGCTTGTTGTTGCGTATCTAAACGCTGTTTTAATGAGATCGCGACCTGCAAAGCCTGCTTGCTTAACGGACTCATACGACGACGCATCATAGCCGGAATGAGATCCGATTTTGGCGTTGGAGTGTCTTGTGGCCAAGCTTGGCTGGTTTGAGATGGTTTTTTAACCGTCATTTTTAACTGCGCCCAGGCTTGCCAAGACTGAGATGAATCGAGCCCACAAGATAACGCTTGCCAATGCTGAATATTGAACGCAATAGTACTCATAAACGGCTGTAATCCATTATTTCGTCGTATGAAGCGTAAAATAACACTTTTTATGATGAAAACGCTATCTTGTGATAGAAATTATTCGCTAGTATTGAGTCACATACGTCATTTTCTTTCATTTTTCAGGACGAACCTTTGAATACTTACCAAACTGATCCTTATACCGCTTTAGAGGCGAAGACCGAAGCGCAAAAACTCGCCTTTGCTCCGATTGTTTTTCATACCGCCCGCACCTTGCGTGATTTAGGTATTTTAACCGCGCTTGATCAAGCTAAAGATGATGGCCTAGCAGCAGCTCAAATTGCCCAGCAAACCCAAGTTTCAGAGTATGGCGTAAAAGTATTACTCGATATGGCATTAAGTGCGCGCATTGTCACTTGGCAAGCACCGAATTATGTTATTGCTAAGCTCGGTTACTCCTTATTGCATGACGGAATGACCCGCGCCAATATGGATTTTACCGCCGATGTTTGTTATGCCGGCATGATGCACCTCACTGAAGCGATTAAAGAAGGCACACCTGCTGGGCTGAAAGAGCTGGGTGACTGGACCACCATCTACGAAGGGCTTTCAAGCTTGCCAGAAAAAGCCAAACAGAGCTGGTTTACCTTTGATCATTTTTATTCTGATAACTCATTTCCAGTGCTGCTAAAGAAAATATTTTCGAGTCAGCCAAAGCAAATTTTTGATATCGGTGGCAATACTGGTAAGTGGACATTACAGTGCTGTAAACACTCGCAAGATGTGGCGCTGACCTTGATTGATCTGCCGCAACAGATCGCGCTGGCGAAAGAAAATGTGGCGCAACATGGTTTTTCAGATCGAGTGACGTTTTATCCTGCCAACATGTTAGATAAAAGCCAAGATCTGCCACAAGGTGCTGATGTGTGGTGGATGAGCCAATTTCTTGATTGTTTCTCGCCAATGGAAATTTTAAGCATTTTACGCCGAGTGCGCGCCGCCATGAAGCCAGAAGCCAAAGTGTATATTCTGGAATTATTTTGGGATGCCCAGCGTTACGAAGCCGCATCTTATAGCTTAAATGCCACCTCGCTTTATTTTACTTGTCTGGCTAATGGTAATAGTCGTTTTTACCGTAGCGAAGATTTTTTAGAAATCGTCGCGGAAGCTGGTTTCAATGTTAGCGAGCGTACCGATGATATTGGTTTAGGCCATACCTTATTAGAGCTAGTGGCGAGCTAATACCTAGAGGTGTCACTAGCGGGGCATCGAATTACTTTGACCGGTATTTCGCTTCGATTTATCAAGGCGCGATTAACATAATTCTTCGATAAAAATGTAAAGTGCATGGAAGTATTTTTCTTCGGCAGCTTGCCACATAACAATGGAACAAGAATGACAGCAGGAACAGAAGATGATTAAGCAATGCACTCAAGTCGCTAAGGCCCATCCGGTTCAGTTGCCGCTGCACTGTTAAAGCAGCGTGGTGTCGACTGTATCGTTTGGAACGAAGCGTTTTTCCACGTTTTTTGATTGGAGAAAGCTTGCTCCCTGCTTGTATGGAAACCCTCAAAAAAGCCAATATGCTTGATGCGATTAATGATGCTGGATTCCAATTTAAAAATGGCGCGGCATTTCGTCGCAACGATGCGTTTACCTATTTTGACTTCACCGATAAACATAGCCTTGGCGAAGGTACGACTTTCCAAGTTCAGCGTGGACCGTTTGATCAGTTATTAGCTGATGAAGCAATAAAGCAAGGAGTCGAGATCCGTTTTCAAAATACGGTGACCGCCGTTGATATTGAGGCAGATAAACCGTTGTTATCTGTAACCGATGAAAGTGGTGAAGGCTATCAAATTGAAGCGGAATTTATCTTTGATGCCAGTGGCTATGGTCGAGTGCTACCGCGCTTATTGGATTTAGAATTGCCATCGGATTTTCCTGCACGCAAAGCGGTATTTACGCATGTGGTGGATAATATCGACGACAGCACCGCACAAGCGATAAGCTATGATCGCAATAAAATCACCATCTATGTCCATCCAGATAATAGCGATACTTGGTATTGGTTGATCCCGTTTTCAAACGGTGTCTGCTCATTTTGTGTGGTGGCAGCCCCTGAATTTTTTGAGGCTTATCCGCAAGATTCGATTGCCGCATTAGAGCAATTAATTAGCGAAGAACCTCATTTACGCCAGTTATTTGTTAATACGACGCTGCCTAACTCTGGTGGCGTGATTGACGGTTACTCGGTAGATGTGAAGCATTTAGCTACCTCTAAATATGCGTTATTAGGTAATGCGGGTGAGTTTTTAGATCCGGTATTTTCATCCGGTGTTACGATTGCGATGAAATCGGCAGAGTTAGCCGTGGACGCATTATTGCCACAACTAAACGGTGAAACCGTCGATTGGGATAAAGCCTGCTCGGAGCCATTAATGATCGGAGTCGATACTTTCCGCGCTTATGTTGAAGGTTGGTATGACGGCCGCCTGCAAAGCGTGATTTTCACCGAGCACCCAAATCAAGCAGTGAAGCAAAAAATCAGTGCCATTCTGGCAGGTTATGCTTGGGATACCAGCAATCCATTTGTTGAAAAACCGCAAGCTAGACTGACCACACTCGCGGAGTTGTGTTCATAATTAGAGCGTAGCAGATATAAAAACACCCCATTAGTGCAAAACTAATGGGGTGTTTTTTTAGGTTAACGCTTTGCTCGGTACTCAATGTTGATAGGCTATTAAAGTTGATAGGCCATTAAATTTATGCCATCGACATCAGTTAGCATTAGTGATCGAGGTAAATATAGTTCTGCCAACTCTTCATGCGGATCAACACTTTACGCATCACCGCTACATGATGGAAATGCTCAGTATATACCGCGATCTCGGCGTTAACCCCAAGTGGTAAGTTATAACTTGAGAGATCATCGGTAACCTTAAACAGCACCATAGTACGACCTTGGGTGTTTAGCGTGCTGGTGCCAAGTAACGAACCGCTGGCTTGAATTTGACCCTCAGCAATTGCTGGGATCACTTGTACCAGTTTGGCTTTAAAGACTCTTCCAGGAATCGAGCGGAACAACAATTCTGCATCATCACCCACACTTAAGCGTTGTAACGAATTTTGACGAAATGCACCGACAAAATAACGGTCTTGTTTGTTTACAAATGTCAGCATAGGTTTTAGTGGTAATGGCACCGCCATCATACCTGGGTGCAACGCCAATTGAGTAACATAACCTGTGGTGGGCGCGCGAACCGTGGTTTGATCTAAATCGAACTCGGCTTTATCGAGCCTTGCTTGCGCCTCGGCGACATCGGTATTGATGCCATCCACTTGGGATTCAAATGCCAATTTAGCTTCATTAGCACTGGCGATCGCAGCGTTGTAAGCGGCCTGAGCTGCTTTAGAGGCTTGTTGGCGGTCATCAACTTGTTGCACGGTAAAGGCACCATGTTTGTAACCTTTAAGGTAACGTGCAGCTTCACGCTTGGCTTTGTCTCGCTCCGCTTCTGCTTGAGCGGCGATCGACTGGGCTTGCTTGTAAGACGACTCTAACCTAAGAACATTTTGCTGCGCGGCGGCTACCATAGCTTTACGTTGCGTGACCACAGACTTAAACGGGGTGTCATCAATTTTAAATAATACGTCACCTTGTTGTAATAAGGTATTCGGCTTAACCGGAACTTCAGTTACGCGTCCTCTGACATTCGGCACTATAGGGGTTGTCGCATAAATTTGTCCACCGACTTGGGTGAAAGGATGATTGTAATTCATTAATAAAATCAAGGTGCCGATCAACGCAATACCACCGAGTACTGCCGTAGGAACGGTCCATTTATTTAATGGAATACGAAATATTTTAAAGATCGCCACACAAAAAGCGGCGTAAGTCAGAATCAGTAATAAATCCATTATTTAGCCTCTCCATCAGTACTTTTAGGATCGGACTTCTCTACATTTGAGAGTGGGAAGCTCGAGGAGTCGGATTGCGCTGGATCATGATTTAATGGTGCTTGTGATGAAGCATCCTGCGGCGTAACGGATGCGTGTTGCTGAGAAAGGAGTAACGACAGTTGAGTGATTTGTTGTTGTAGCCCCGTGACTTGCTCGGTAAGAACATCGACTCTATGGTGAGCATCTTGTTGCTCTTGCTCTATTTGTTTAAAACCCCAACCGCGATCTTCGCGCCATAATGTTGCCCAAATCCACAGAAACGGCCACAGTACATGTAAAGTAAATAAACTGACCCAACCCGCAACATGAATCGCATCTTGGTGGGGGTGATTACGAGATTTTGAAATTTCGTATGGAATGTCATGCAGTGCAATTAATCCATAGAAAAGGAACAACACTACAAAAATAAGTAGGCCGAGAGCAAAATAGTCTAAAAACATAGGGACTCCTTAAAGTTTTTTGATGATAATCTGACTAGAGAAAATAACATTTTATCTATCGGACTGACTGAAATGAGTATATGTCAATTTAAGGTTAATGTAATGAGTTAATATCGTTACTGTTATAGATCTAGCAATTGAAATGTAAGTATTTTTATTATTACGAGCATGGTGTAAGGAATAAAAGGATTGTGATAATAAATGGCGATAAACATGATAAAGGCAATTAAGAAAGAATGGTTTTTAGTCGCAATGGTGGTGGCAATGGCGCTGGCGACTGTTATCCCTAATGTCGGTCGTTCTGGCGGATTGTTGCATTTAGACCAAGTGACAGGGATAGGCATTGCAATTGTGTTCTTTTTGCACGGCATTGGTTTATCGCCGCAAGCATTAAAAGATGGCGTCAATAATTGGCGGCTGCACCTGTTTATTCAGTGTGCCACCTTTGTCGTTTACCCTTTGTTATGGGTGATCTTTGGTCATGGCATGCAATCGATCATGCCTGCGGCTTTAGCGTTTGGTTTTTGTTTTTTATTTGTACTGCCGAGTACCATTTCATCTTCTGTTGCCATGACCGCGATTGGCAAAGGCAATATGCCGGGCGCCATTTTTAATGCGTCACTATCGAGCATTTTAGGCGTGTTTATTACCCCATTTCTTATCCAGTATTTTATGGGGCTTGCTGGTGGGGCAATCAATATAATGGATTCGATCACGTCAATTTCGAAGTTACTGTTATTACCGATGGTGCTAGGGCAACTTTTGCGTCCGCTATTATTTAGCTTTATTGAAAAGCATAAAAATATTGTAGGAAAACAGGATAAATACGTCATATTGTTAATTGTATTTAACGCTTTTAGTGATTCAATTGCAGAAGGGATCTGGCACAGTTTTTCGGTCGATGATTTACTGCTGTCAGTGGTGATTTGTTTGGTGGTGCTGCTATTTATCGTAAACTTTATGCGTTGGAGTGCGAACAAGATCGGCTTTAACCATGCAGACGAAGTCGCGGCGGTATTTTGTGGCAGTAAAAAAACCTTGGCTGCAGGTATTCCTATGGCTAAAGTGATCTTTGGCGCCGATCCAAGGCTGGGAATGATCTTGCTACCGATTATGATTTATCATCCATTACAGATTTTTTATTGCGCAATTTTAGCCAGCCGTTACCAAAAGCACGCCTTAGCGCTTGAGCAACAAACAAGGACAGAACCATGAACCAAGAATGG
The DNA here is from genome assembly GCF_014694465.1 of Vibrio sp. S11_S32. Lineage (NCBI taxonomy): Bacteria > Pseudomonadati > Pseudomonadota > Gammaproteobacteria > Vibrionales > Vibrionaceae > Vibrio > Vibrio sp. S11_S32. The sequence goes on from NZ_JAAUWS010000002.1 coordinate 24,726, forward strand.
ATCGCGATACTGCAACAATATTATCAATGGATTATTACCGTAGTGGTATTGATCTTCTATCCGATGTTACGCCGCATTCCTGCTCGAATTTTTTTAGGCAGTATGAAAACGGGGATCAGTCCGCACCGTAAACATCGAGCCACCTTATTACTGAACACTATTACTTCAATAATTATCATTGCGCTCTTATTGATGGCGTGGGGAATAGAGTTGCGTGGTTTGCTGGTGGTCGGTTCATCGATGTTTGCACTACTCGGTGTAGCGTTATTTGCAGGTTGGTCTTTGCTAAGTAACTTAACCAGCTTTCTTATATTATTTGGACAAAATGATTGTCGAGTCGGGCGCTGGGTGCGAGTAATTGATGGTGCCAATTATATTGAAGGCGAAATCACAGAAATGGCATTTATGAGTGTCCAGTTACGAAATATCGACGGTAATGTGGTGCTTTATCCAAACAATCTATTTTTAACGCGACCTGTGATTGTATTAACAACACCGCCACAAGCAAGTTCACCAGCCGATAGTACTAAAACAGACAGCAGCAAAACAGACAGTGCAAAAATAGAACCACTACTAAAAGCAGAGACGGTTACGATTGAAGATCCAAAAGTAGAGAAAAAACGTTGGATGAAACGTTCTCGAAGCCATTCTCATAACAAACCAATGTAATGATATTTTTTTGCTGTTAATCTATTGAATATTAATCATTTTAATTTAGATTGAATTCGGTTTTTATATCGAATTCATTCTAAATAACATGATTTAAAATAGTTTTTTGTGATTTAACTCGTAAAAATAATTTACAAACCTAAAATCATCGATAATAATACGCCGCTTTTCTTTGTTCCGATCATATTTTAATCAGGTAATATTATGTCAACGCCAAATTCTGCAAAACCAGCAAATCCAGCACCATTAGGCCTAATGGCTTTCGGTATGACCACTATTTTATTAAATCTACATAACGTAGGTTTATTCCCATTAAGCTCTGTTATTTTAGCCATGGGCATCTTTTACGGCGGCATCGCGCAAGTTATCGCCGGTATCATGGAATACAAAAACGGCAACACCTTTGGTACCACTGCATTCACCTCTTACGGTATGTTCTGGTTATCATTAGTTGGCTTGATCTTAATGCCAAGCATGGGTCTAGGCGAAGCAACGTCGGAAGCATTCCTTGCCTCTTACCTTGCGATTTGGGGTATCTTCACGACTTTCATGTTTGTAGCCACTTTAGCGCGCTACCCAGTAGCCAAACAAACCGTATTTGGCAGCCTAGCAGTATTGTTCTTCTTACTAGCGGCTGGTGACTTCACCGGCAGTGTGGCGATTGGTCACCTTGCTGGCGTAGTGGGCATCTTCTGTGGCTCAAGCGCGATTTACCTTGCAATGGCCACCGTGATCAACAATGAATTTGGTCGTACGGTATTGCCAATCGGCGAGAAAAAAGTATCAGCATCGGTAGAGTCTATTAAAGCCGCTGCTTAATACTGAATAAAAGCAACACGATGAAAACCTCAGTCATATGGCTGGGGTTTTTTATTGTTTGCGATTTATGAGATAGATTTTATTTTGAGGCTGTAATACTATTGAACCACACCATTAGGTGTTAACAATTTTATTAATTATTCTCAGGGCGGGGCGCAATTCCCCACCGGCGGTATATAGCGCAATACGACGTTATCAGCCCGCGAGCGCTTGATCTCATGATCAAGGTCAGCAGATCTGGTGAGAACCCAGAGCCGACAGTGATAGTCTGGATGGGAGAGGATAAATATACGCGTTGCGTTGAAGTTAATACTTCACGATGACGGGTATGACATTTAGTATTTTACTAAGTGAGTTTGACCTTGCTTGCGCGATTTAAAATGCATGGCACTGTCTTACCCCTTCTGCAATAGCCCTGATTCTGGTACCTACAGGAGCTTTACCATGAATCAGAACCAACCTTCTCTACTTGCCGAATACGGTAACCCAATCGAACGTGTTGAAGCGGCATTAGTGGCACTACAGCAAGGTAATGGCGTATTAGTGCTTGATGATGAAGATCGCGAAAACGAAGGCGATATCATTTATTCAGCAGAAAATCTGACCGATGCACAAATGGCATTAATGATCCGAGAAGGCAGCGGTATTGTGTGTTTATGCTTGTCTGATGAGCAAGCCGAGAAACTGGCATTGCCGCCAATGGTGGTTAATAACAACAGCCAAAACCAAACGGCTTTTACCGTGTCGATTGAAGCTAAGCAAGGCGTGACAACTGGCGTTTCAGCAGCTGATCGCGTCACAACCATTAAAACTGCTATTTTTTCGGATGCCAAGCCTGATGATCTGGCGCGTCCTGGTCATGTGTTCCCATTGCGTGCGCGTAAAGGTGGGGTGCTGAGCCGTCGCGGTCATACCGAAGGCACAACCGATCTGATGCAATTAGCCGGTTTAAATCCTGCGGGCGTATTGTGTGAAGTGACCAATCCAGATGGCACTATGGCACGAGCACCCGAGATTGTCGCTTTTGGTAAATTGCATAATATGCCAGTCTTAACCATTGATGATATAGCGTTATATCGCGAAGCGTTAATGAAGAAGCAAGCGTAACGCTCACCAATAAGTCGAAGCTAGATTAGAAACCTCGAACCGAAAATAACCAGGTTCGAGGTTTTTTTATGCCGCTAGCAAAATACTCTCCATGAATGTGATGTAAGCGTGATTTTTATTTTTCAAACTGGCGTTTAATTACTGGATCGTTAGTAGCACATAAAAAGAGGCAACAAAATGTAAACATCAACACTAAATAAAATCATGATTATTGGTTCAGGTGTACTTGGCGGTCAAATCGCTTTCCAAAGTGCATTTAAAGGCAAAGATGTCATTTTTATGATATTAATGATGAAGCGTTAGATCGCTGTCGTGCTGCGCATGCGAGCTATCATGCGATATACAAAGATCAAGTTGGTGCTACTGAAGCTGAAATTAACGCGGCGATTCAGCGCCTCACTTATACCACTGATCTAGAAGGTTCGGTGGAAGGTGTGGATTTTGTGATTGAAGCTGTGCCAGAAGTACCAGAAATTAAAAATAGCTTTTATGCACAATTAGCGGCATGCCTACCTGAAAAAACCATTATCGCCAGCAACTCTTCAACGCTTTTACCAAGTGATTTTGCTGCCGTGACTGGTCGTCCAGAAAAATTCTGTGCGCTGCATTTTGCCAATTATGTATGGGAATATAACTTTGCCGAAGTGATGGCTCATGCCACTACGAGTGAAGCGACACTAGAACAAGTATTCAAATTCGCGATTGAAATTGGCATGGTGCCAGTACCAGTTGAAAAAGAAAGTAACGGTTACGTGCTAAATGATTGGTTTATGCCTTTATGCCAAGCCAGCTTAACGCTATTGGTTAACGGTGTCGGCTCGGCAGAAAATATCGACCGTTCATACATGCTATTTAATCGTGGCGGTAAAATGGGTCCACTCGCAATGCTGGATATGGTTGGTATGAACACTGCGATCAATATTCTTAATTACTGGGGTAATGTCGGTAACGATCAGCAAATGCTCACCAATGCTGAATACCTAAAAACCCATTACGCCGATAAAGGTCACCTTGGCGTATTAAGCGGCCAAGGCTTCTACACCTATCCAAACCCAGCGTTTGAATCAGACGATTTCTTATCTGTGCAGAACTACGACGTAGTGGCTGAAATGGTGGCAAAAACCAAGCATTAATACTGTTGTCGCTTGCTAAAACCTCAAGCAATACAAACAAAAAAGGCGTAGTAGGAATTAACCTGCTACGCCTTTCTTTAATATGGTGGCCCCTCCCAGACTCGAACTGGGGACCTAACGATTATGAGTCGTGCGCTCTAACCAACTGAGCTAAGGGGCCAAATTTGTGCTGTGATTATAGGGGAATGAGTGAAAGCTGTCTAGACTCTAGGTTGCCCAATTGTGTACGCTTTATAACCACTTAAACCAATGTTCTATTCTAGACGCAAAAAAGGTGAGCTAAGCCCACCTTTTTAATTATTCATTACAGCAAATGTGCGTATTCAATAAAGAATATTACTCGTCTAGGAAGCTGCGCAATGTTTCTGAGCGGCTTGGATGACGAAGTTTACGCAGTGCTTTCGCTTCAATCTGACGGATACGTTCGCGTGTTACGTCGAATTGCTTGCCCACTTCTTCTAACGTGTGGTCGGTGTTCATATCGATACCAAAACGCATACGCAGCACTTTCGCTTCACGTGGCGTTAGACCTGCTAGAACATCTTTAGTGGCAAACTTCAAGCTGGTTGAGGTTGCAGAGTCTAAAGGTAGCTCTAGGGTAGTATCTTCAATAAAGTCACCTAAGTGCGAATCTTCGTCATCACCGATAGGTGTTTCCATTGAGATTGGCTCTTTAGCAATTTTCAGTACTTTACGGATCTTGTCTTCCGGCATTTGCATGCGTTCAGCCAATTCTTCTGGTAACGGTTCACGACCCATTTCTTGTAGCATCTGACGAGAGATACGGTTCAATTTGTTAATGGTTTCGATCATGTGTACCGGAATACGAATAGTACGTGCTTGGTCGGCAATTGAACGAGTGATTGCTTGACGGATCCACCAAGTCGCATAAGTTGAGAACTTATAACCACGACGATATTCAAACTTATCAACTGCTTTCATCAAACCAATGTTACCTTCTTGGATCAGATCCAAGAATTGTAAGCCACGGTTGGTGTATTTCTTCGCGATAGAAATAACCAGACGCAAGTTCGCTTCAACCATTTCTTTCTTGGCGCGACGAGCTTTTGCTTCACCGATAGACATACGACGGCTAATGTCTTTAATGTTTTGTACGCTTAACGACGTTTCATCTTCAATGGTTTTTAGCTTGTAGATGCAGCGACGAAGATCTTCCTCACTTTGACGAATTTTCTCAGAGTAAGGTTTGCCTGACGCTAATACGTCATCTAACCATGCATCGGAAGATTCATTACCAGTAAAGGCTTGGACAAATGCTTTTTTCGGCATTTTTCCGTATTCAACCACGGTACGAATGATCAAGCGTTCTTGAGTTCGTGCACGATCCATTGAGTTTTTCAAACCATTAACAAGGTAATCAAACTGTTTTGGGATCAAACGGAATTGACGGAAAACATCCAAGAATTCTTGTTTGCTGGCGTTAATCGCTTTGCTTTGACGACCGTGTTCATTGATCGACAATTGGAGATTCTGATAAGTATTACGAAGCTCAGTGAAGCGTTCAAGAGCAAGCTCAGGATCGATACCTGTGTCTTCTTCTTCCTCGTCCTCATCTGAATCGCTGTCTTCATCATCTTCGTCATCACTGTCATCATCACTAACAGCAAGCTCAGAACCAACGTGTGTTGCGGTTGGCGCAGCATTGCCATCATCATCAGGATCAACAAAGCCTGAAATGATGTCAGTAAGGCGAAGCTCTTCAGCTTGAACTTTATCGAACTGTTCAAGGATGTAAGAAATAGTGCCAGGGAATTCTGCAACCGAACACTGTACTTGGTTGATGCCATCTTCAATGCGTTTTGCAATGTCGATTTCACCTTCACGAGTCAGTAGTTCCACTGTTCCCATTTCACGCATGTACATACGGACTGGGTCGGTGGTGCGGCCAATTTCACTTTCTACGCTTGAAAGTGCGGCAGCAGCGGCTTCGGCTGCATCTTCATCGGCTACGGCTTCATTCAACATTAGATCGTCCGCATCTGGTGCGGTTTCAACGACTTGGATGCCCATGTCGTTAATCATTTGAATGATGTCTTCTACCTGTTCTGAATCTACGATTTCTTCAGGTAGGTGGTCATTTACTTCGGCGTAGGTCAGATAGCCTTGTTCCTTACCTTTTGCGACAAGTAACTTTAGCTGTGACTGCGGATTTTGATCCATCGACGATATCCAACTTGAGGTCTGAGTGAAGAATATTAGTATGCGAAATGCAAACCGCCAATAATAACAAATTTATTCATTGCTGACCACCGAGCTTTAACAACCCAAAGTTATACCAACTTTAAACGCGGTACGCTTTAAGTTTTGATTGCCTGAGTGTTAATGGCTAAGTGGTTGGAGCGAGATAACTAAGGACGTTGAAGAATCAAGTCTTGCAACTCCCGTCTCTCCTCGACTGATAAGCCGGAGCTTCTTTCTCTCGCTTGCAAAGTTTCAATTTGTTTACTGATACATTGAGCTAGTATTTTATCCAATGTATCTAAAAAAACATCTTGTTCATTATCATCATTGAGGGGGATATCCCAATTCATTAATCTTGACAATAATGCTTCAATTTTGGTTTCACGCCAGTTTTCTATTAACTGACCCGACTTGATATGGGGCTTTTCTCGACAAATATCAAGTACGTTGAGCAATAAACTTAATCCGGGTATGTCTATATCTTTAATACTGGTTAGATCCGGTACTAATTCAGCATAGCTCGGTTTTTGCAAAAGCAGAGCAATAACTACCCTCATTGGGGTGCGTTTTATTTCTTTATGTGGTTGAGGCACGCTTTGCTGTTGGCTGGTTTTTGAAATCAACTGCTGCAGTTGTCTTTCGTCCAATAGTCCGAGTTTTTTACCGAGTAAATCTCGTAAGTATAGTCGTAATGTGCCACCAGGGACTTTTTCGATCAAAGGGACCGCTAATGCTGTAAGTTTAGTTTTACCTTCATTGCTACTGGTATCGACTTCCTTCATCAAGGTGCCAAATAAAAATTCAGACAATGAGGTGGCATGAAAAACTTGTTGCTCGAACGCTTCTTTACCGTGCTGGCGAATGTAAGTATCAGGATCTTCACCATCGGGTAAAAACATAAATTTTAGTTGTCGGCCATCATTAAGATAAGGTAGGGCATTTTCCATTGCGCGCCAAGCGGCTTCTCGGCCAGCGCGGTCACCATCATAACAACACACCACAGTCCCGGTTTGACGATACAAGAGTTGCATGTGATCGCCTGTGGTTGACGTGCCCAATGCCGCAACAGCGTAATCGACGCCATATTGCGCTAGTGCCACCACATCCATATAGCCTTCAACCACTAAGATCTGTTCTGGATCTTTGTGACTCTGCAATACGTCGTATAAGCCGTATAGCTCTTTGCCTTTATGGAATACGGGGGTTTCTGGTGAGTTAAGGTATTTGGGTTTTTCATCACCAAGTACACGGCCACCAAAGCCAATAACTCGGCCACGGCGATCATGAATCGGGAACATCACTCGACCACGAAAACGGTCGTAGCGGTTGCCTTTTTCGTTCTCAACCAACATGCCGCCTTCAACCAGCATGTCTTGAATATGGTTTTGTTGGCCAAAGTTTTTGCGCACGCTGTCCCATTCATCGGGCACATAACCAATACCAAACTTTTGAACGATTTCACCCGATAGGCCGCGATTTTTTAAATAATCAATCGCCGCTTTATTAGCGCCCAGTTTAAGCTGAGAGCGATAATATTGGCTAATACTGCCCAATAAATCATAAAGATTGCGTTTTTGTTCAGCGTTAACTTTGGGCGTGTTTGATTGGATTTCTTGGCCAGTTGCGCTTTCGCGTGGCACTTCTAAACTCAACTTGCTGGCTAGCTCTTCTATTGCCTCTACGAACTCGAGACGTTCGTATTCCATCAAAAAACCAATCGCATTCCCGCTGACGCCACAACCAAAGCAATGGTAAAACTGCTTGTCTTGGCTGACGTTAAAAGAAGGGGATTTTTCGTTATGGAAAGGGCAGCAGGCGGTGTAGTTCTTCCCTTGCTTTTTTAACTTAACGCGCGGATCTATCACATCGATAATATCGGTGCGAGAAATAACATCGTCGATAAAGTTGCGGGGAATTCTTCCAGCCATAAAGAAGTTTGAGTCCTTAAAATACAAACAAGCCGTGCGATCCCGAAGGAGTGCACGGCTTATTAAAACTTAAGCTTGGGAAATTAAGCTACCTAAGATTAGGCCAGTTTAGAACGAACTAAACCACTTACTTTGCCCATATCTGCACGACCTTGAAGTTGAGGTTTTAATACCCCCATTACGTTACCCATGTCTTGCATGCCCGCAGCACCAGATTCAACAATAGCACTTTCAATCAGTGCAATCACTTCTTCTTCGCTTAACGGTTGAGGCATAAATTCCTCAAGTACGGTAATTTCTGCTTTTTCAGCATCAGCAAGATCTTGACGATTTGCTGCTTCAAATTGCGTAACAGAATCGCGACGTTGTTTAACCATCTTAGTCATTATCGCAATGATGTCTTCATCGGTAAGCGTAATACGCTCATCGACTTCACGTTGCTTAATGGCTGATAGAGCTAAACGAATAGTGCCAAGGCGCGGTTTGTCCTTGGCTTTCATCGCTGATTTTTGCTCTTCTTTGAGTTGTTCAATTAGAGCCATAACTCAGTCCTTAATTGGAATAAGTTATTAGTACAAGCGAACGCGACGAGCGTTTTCGCGAGACAGCTTCTTAGCATGACGCTTTTGAGCTGCTGCTTTAGCGCGTTTACGTACAGTTGTTGGTTTTTCGTAATGCTCACGACGACGCACTTCAGAAAGAACACCTGCTTTTTCGCAAGAGCGCTTGAAACGACGTAATGCTACGTCAAACGGTTCGTTATCACGTACTTTAACTACTGGCATATGCCTTTCACCTCAGGGGTTATTATTTAATGCTGATTCTTACAATCGACCCTAAAAAGTTAGAGTAGATATTAATCAGCCAGATCAAAATGGTGCGGAATTTTAATCCGATCACTACCTATTTGTAAAGCATTATCAAGGTAAGAACTGGTTAATTTTTTTCCGAGGCGGTAAGATTACCCATAATTTAAGAAAAATCAACTATTCGACACCATTGGTCGTGAGAAATTTTATGCGCATTTTAGGAATTGAAACATCGTGTGATGAAACTGGCATCGCTATTTTTGATGAACAACAGGGTTTGTTATCACATCAACTGTACAGCCAAGTAAAATTACACGCCGATTATGGTGGCGTAGTGCCTGAGCTGGCATCGCGAGATCACGTTAAAAAAACCATCCCTTTAATTAAGGCGGCCTTAGCAGAAGCTGGCTTAACCTCAAAAGATATTGATGGCGTGGCTTATACCGCAGGCCCTGGACTAGTCGGGGCGCTATTGGTTGGCGCAACTATAGGCCGCAGTTTGGCTTATGCGTGGGGCGTTCCTGCTGTACCTGTGCATCACATGGAAGGGCACTTACTTGCACCAATGTTAGAAGACAATCCGCCAGAGTTCCCATTTGTGGCATTGTTGGTATCGGGTGGTCACACCATGATGGTCGAAGTGAAAGCGATTGGTGAATACACTATTTTAGGGGAGTCGGTCGATGATGCCGCCGGTGAAGCGTTTGATAAAACCGCTAAGCTGATGGGATTGGATTACCCTGGTGGACCATTATTATCGAAGCTGGCAGAAACGGGCACCAAAGGGCGTTTTCGATTCCCACGCCCAATGACCGATCGTCCGGGCTTGGATTTTAGTTTCTCCGGTTTAAAAACTTTTGCCGCTAATACCATTCGCGCCAATGACGATGATCCGCAAACTCGCGCAGATATCGCTTATGCGTTCCAAGAAGCGGTATGTGACACCTTGGTGATTAAATGTCGCCGCGCGCTAGAACAAACCGGTTTAAAACGTATCGTGATTGCCGGTGGCGTGAGTGCCAACAAGCAATTGCGCTTGTCATTAGAAGCGCTCGCGAAGAAAGTCGGTGGTGGAGTGTATTATCCACGAACTGAATTTTGTACCGATAATGGCGCGATGATCGCGTATGCCGGAATGCAGCGTCTACGCAATGGTGAGATGACTGATTTATCGGTGCAAGCGCAACCTCGCTGGCCGATTGATCAATTAAAACCGATCACTGAGTAATACCCACTCCATTTTGATAAATTATTAAATATCTGGAATGGGTATAACCACAACTTCAGCTCTATCCATAAACTAAAAACGGCAACCTATTGAAGGTTGCCGTTTTTGTTGGGTATGCTTTTGATTCGGGGCTAGATCGTACTCTTCGATTTCACTTTTGGCTCACTGCCATCGATCAGGCGTTTGATATTTTGATAGTGCCGAAAGATAATTAAGCACGACAGCATTGCCACCGGAATAGTGTACTGCGGCTTCACCATCCAAGTGTAAAACGGGATCAACAGCGCGGTGATAATCGCCGCCAGTGATGAGTAACGAGTAAAGAAAAAGGTCATTAACCAAGTGGTGATCACCATGCCGGTTAAATCCAGTCCAATCGGGGCCAGTGTTCCTAATGCCGTCGCCACCCCTTTACCGCCTTTAAAGTGAAAAAATAACGGATAGATATGGCCGATACAAGCCGCTAAGCCAATAAAGCCTAACATTAAAGGTTGAATATTAAGAAAGTAACTGGCCCATACCGGGATCATGCCTTTTAACACATCACATAATAATACAGCAACGGCCGCCCATTTACCGCCGACTCTTAATACATTGGTGGCGCCGGGGTTGTTTGAGCCTTGGGTGCGAGGGTCGGGAAGATGGCAGACACGACAGATCAGCACCGCACTCGAAATGGATCCGAGTAAATAGGCGAGAATGATCATTATGAGTACCACTATGCTCATAGTCTTCCTTGGAGGTAGTGTATTATCTTGAAGTTACTTGGGTATATAATATTATGCTCAGCATCTTACGTGTTTTTATACCGCTTGGGTATCCGATCAGTCACACTCAAGGGGAAAAACCAATCAAAAGGAATCAACATGGCTTTGGATAAAGTATTTATCGACCAACTCGAAGTGATCACCACCATTGGCGCTTACGATTGGGAGCAAGAGATTAAGCAGAAGTTAGTACTTACTATTGAAATGGCGCATGATAATAGAAAACCCGGTTCAAGTGATGATGTAGAAGATGCTTTAGATTATGCCAAAGTGAGTCAGGCGGTGTTGGCGCATATTGAGGGTGGTCGATTCTTGTTGGTAGAGCGAGTAGCAGAAGAAGTGGCGCAATTAATTATGCAAAGCTTTAATGTGCCTTGGGTTAAAATCCACTTAACCAAACCAGGCGCAGTACCACAAGCTAAAGGTGTTGGCGTGATCATTGAACGAGGCCGTCTGTGACCCTAGCTTACATTGGGGTAGGCAGTAATCTTGAGCGGCATCAGCATATCCAAGCAAGCTATCAAGAATTATTAAAAGTAAGTAATCACTTACGCTGTTCTGCTGTGTATGAGTGTCAGCCGGTTGGTTTTGATAGTCATGCTTTTTATAATTTGGTCATCGAGATAGAAACCTCTCTGTCTTTGCTTGAACTGCAACAAAGGTTAAAGCAAATCGAGCTAAAATGGGGTCGAGCCAAAGATGCCCAGAAGCTGCAAGATCGTACTCTTGATTTGGATATATTGCTGTTTGGTGAGCAGGCTTCAATCGATAACCCAGTGTTACCGCGAAGCGATATTTTCAACTATGAATTTGTGCTGAAACCATTGTATCAACTAAACCCTTATTTAGTCTTACCTGATGATTGCCGAACGGTTGCGAAGGTATGGCAGCAGTTTGAAAACAAAGGCAGTTTAACGGTGGTTGAGTTTAAATTTACGCCTTAAGCTCTAATGACAATAAGTTCTAATAGTTCGAAAATGAACATAAAAAAAGCAGAGAATATGATCTCTGCTTTTTTGATTTAGCTGTTATGAATAGCTGGTTAGGGTTATTACAACCACGCCATGCCCAGCAATAACAAACCAAATAGAATGCGGTAAATACCGAAGCCGACAAAGGTAAATTTGGCTAAGAAATTGATAAACCATTTGATCACAAAGTAGGCCACGATAAATGCGGTGATAAAGCCAACTGCTAAGTTGATAAAGTCGCTACTAGTGAAATCTTGATAATGCTTTAATAAGTCATAACCTGATGCCGCCGCTAAAACTGGCAAGCCAAGCAAGAATGAAAATTCAGCACAAGTTTTACGATTCAAGCCAACTAACATCGCGCCAATAATGGTTGAACCCGCGCGGCTTGTGCCGGGAATTAAAGCAAAAATCTGCGCAAAACCAATCCACATAGCTTGCTTCATGGTGACGTCATTTACATCGGTAGTCGGGCATTGTTCTTCTTTATAAAAGCGCTCAACCCAAATAAAGATGATACCACCGATAATAAACATAGTGCCAACAATAGTGACACTAAACAACGCTTTCACAATATCACTCATCAAGAAACCAATAATACCAATCGGTAAAAATGCCACTGCAACTTTGACCCATAACGAGAAATATTTAGGGTGGAATTTTTCTTTATAATTGGCAATGACCGCTAAAATAGCCGCAACTTGGATGATAACTTCAAAGGCTTTATTTGAGGCAGTATCAGGAATGTTTAACCATTGGCTGGCAACAATCATATGTCCGGTCGACGAGATAGGTAAAAATTCCGTGATCCCTTCAATGATACCGAGAATAATAGCGTGAAAAATATGCATATCGAGTTGTGATCCTTATACATTCCATTACATCAATAATGGCGATTTAGCGTTAATATTAAAAAATTATGCACACTTTGCCTTGCTAACGGTTAACAATCAACCTTGTAACGGGCTTATTTGCGTTATTGACAATAACCTTACTTATATCGTACTTATGACAGTGCTAATTTGATCTGCTCAATACTGGCAATGCGCTGCTTATCCAGCTCTTCTCGAATCGCTTTACCCTGAAAACCTTGGGCAATAATATCACTGACATCAATCGCGTTTGCAGCTTGATAATAAGCTTGTAGGCGCTTGGCTTGAGGATACGGTTGTCGCTCCAAGCCTTTGCGCCCTTGATGGTCCGCTTGGCAGCAAAGTAATACTTGCTTAAAACGTTCAGGTCTTCGCCAAGCATCGAGTTGACTCAGGAGTTTGAGGGCGGTTGAAGCTTTTAGTTCCGCCGCGCGATGAATATTGGAATGATGCTGGCAAACCAGTAGTGCTAGCTCTCGGCATTCATTTGGCACTTTCACGCGCGTGCTGAGGGCTTTGATTAAGTTAAGGCCAGTATGACAATGCATCTTATGACTTGGCCATTCGGACTCAGGAGTGACCCCTTTGCCTAAATCGTGCACTTGAGCAGCAAAACGGACACTGACTTGTGAGCTTAGTAATGCCGCTTGCTCTGCCACCATTAAAGTGTGAATGCCGGTGTCGATTTCTGGGTGCCATTTTTCAGGTTGAGGTACGCCAAATAATGCGTCGATTTCCGGTAAGATCACCTTTAAAGCGTCGCAATCTTTGAGCACTTGTAAGAACACTTGTGGGGCGGATGTTGTTAACGATTTATGCCACTCTTGCCATACACGTTCCGCAGTTAGGTGAGTCAGTTCTCCACTGTCTGCCATGCTTTTCATTAAGGTTAGAGTTTCTGGCGCTACGCGAAACCCTAACGGTGCTAACTTAGCCGCAAAACGAGCCACACGCAGCACTCGCAGAGGATCTTCACTAAAGGCGTCGGAAACGTGGCGCAAGATCTTATTCTCAAGATCGGCTTGGCCACCGTAAGGATCGTACAAGGTACCTTGTGCATCTTCAGCAATGGCATTAATGGTGAGATCGCGCCGAGCCAAATCCTGTTCGAGGGTGACATCGGGGGCGTAAAAGCACTCAAAGCCGTTATAGCCTTGGCCCGATTTACGTTCTGTGCGAGCAAGGGCATATTCTTGTTGGGTTTTGGGGTGTAAAAATACCGGAAAGTCTAACCCGACCGCGCGAAAGCCTTGGCTTAGCATTTGCTCGGGCGAACTGCCGACCACTACCCAATCTTGGTCGTGACTGGCAATGCCAAGCAATTTATCGCGCACCGCCCCGCCTACTAAGAATATCTCCATCATCAATCCTATTTCCATTCGCTAGCAATATGCTATTCATTTACACCTAATATGCCAACATTCTAACAAGAAAGCGAAGTACACCGCATGTGTGTAGCTATAAATAAAGTGGCGATTAGTGTAGTTTAGGACGCATTAGAGAGTGAATCTCCCGACGATTTGAGAGTGTGACATGTACAAGGACTTTTTTGGCCTATCAGAATTACCGTTTACCATAGTGCCGAGCTCGCGTTATATCTTTTTAAGTGCCCGTCATCGAGAGGCGATGAATCACTTGCAAGCCGGTTTAGGTGGCGGCGGCGGGTTTGCGTTATTAACGGGGGAAGTAGGAACCGGTAAAACCACGGTATCCAAAGCCATGTTGACGCAACTGGAAGATAACGTCAAAACCGGATTATTACTCAATCCAACTTATAGCGGTTCGGATTTATTGGAAGCGATTTGTGATGAGTTCTCAATTGAATATCAAGAATCGGCATCATTAAAGCAATTGACTCAAGCGATTTACCTCTACCTACTTGAGAACCACGGCCAAGGGCTGCAAACCCTATTATTGATTGATGAAGCCCAGCATTTATCGGCAGCTGTGCTTGAGCAGTTACGCTTATTGACTAACCTAGAAACTGAAAACCAGAAGCTACTTAAAGTGCTATTAATTGGCCAGCCAGAATTGCAATATAAACTGCAAACGGAAGAGTTGCGCCAATTAGCTCAGCGTATCACCGGTCGTTATCATTTATTGCCTTTGAGCACCCAAGAGGTGGCGCAATATATTCAATTTCGAGTAAAAGTTGCTGGCGGCAGTTACGATATGTTTAGCGCCAAAGCAGTCAAAAAAATAGCCAAGCAAACTTATGGTGTACCTCGACTGATTAATTTAGTTTGTGATAAATGTTTGTTGTATGCCTACTATGGCGGCGAGCCGATGGTGTCGGGGGCGATCGCCGCCAAAGCGTGTGAAGATGTGATGACATTTCAGCGTCCTAGGTCTACTCAACTGGCCAATGGATTGGTGCGAATGGGCTCTCAACAAACTCATGCAGGTTTACAGCACCAGGGTTTTCAATTGGCAGCTAAGTCAAAAAAACCTTGGTTGAGTTACAGCATAAGTCTGATACTTGGCGTTGCGGTCGCGGTATCAGCTTGGTTGTATGCCCCGCAATTATTAAATAAAGCCACGGGTTTAACCTCCAAAATAGCCTTATCCAATCAAAGTTCAACCCAACAAAAAAATAACCAAACCGACCCTGTTATTAGCACGAATACCGAACAGGTTGAGCAGCTTATTTCCCCTTATATTCAATTAAGCCATAATCCAATTAGTGCGATGCAGTCATTATTTTCATTATGGGGTTATCAAGTTGATAGTTCTGATGCCAATTGTGACCAAGCGGTTCGAGCCGATTTATATTGCTATCAATCGAAAGGCAGTTTAAATGATCTGGCAGTGATCAATCGCCCGGCAATGTTGACGCTACAAGCCAATTATCGCACCTATTTTGCTATTCTTTACCGAGTAAATAAAAGCCAATCGGAATTGTTGTTAGCTGATAAACGGGTGCGAGTACCCAATCAGTGGTTGGCAAAGAATTGGAACGGAGAGTATCAATTACTTTGGCATAGTAAAATGGCCGATCAAACCTTAAAAATCAATGATCGTGGTTCAAATGTGACTCAGTTAAATAATGAGTTATCTCAGGTTTTAGGTGACTCATTATCACAAACTTCAGTGTTTGATCAGAGGGTGAAAAGTAAAGTTGAAGCCTTTCAAATGTGGCAAGGGATCAATGTCGATGGTATAGCCGGTAAAAAAACTTTGATGCTTCTCGATAGCTATTCCAATACGAATGCCCCTCAATTGTTGGTTTCACCGACCAAAGCGGTTTCTCCAAAAATTGGGAGTGAGAGCTAATGTCACAAGTGATGAAGGCACTACAACAATCAGAACAAGCACATCAATCTCAACTGCCACCTAAGCCTGATGTCGCCAGTTATCGTTATGTTCCAGTACAAAAAACAGTGCGCAAATGGTTGATGGTCGCTTTGTTTGTTTTACCTTGTTTGGTGGTGCTGGCTTGGTTGTTGATTAAGCCACGAATAACGCCAAAACCGATTGAAAAACCACTACCGACAGCGATGGTGCAATCAAAGCCAACTGCCGAGTTATTACCTTTTCCATCGGTGGGGGATTTACGTCCGTTACCTGCTAAAAAAATAAAGCCAAAACCAGCAGTAAGAAAAGTCACCACAGTGGCGAGTAAACCTAAGGAATCAAAATCGCAAGGTCGCGTGATCAAAACCAATCAAGTCAATGCTTCATCAGAGCAAAACCAAGCATGGAATGTCGATGATATTGATATGTCAGGTGTGTCTTCGGATATTGCCGAACGCTTTAAGCAAGCAATGGAAGCTCAAGAAGTCTCAGACGATACGCCAACGTCAATCAGCGAAAAAAGCACCATTCAGACCTATAAAAATCCGAAGTCTTATGCTAGCAAGCCCCAACCTAATCCGACTTTTGATAAGCCGATGGTGAACTTAGTGGGTAATGAAAAACGCTATAAAGGTCGACTGCCTAAAATGAATTTCCAAACGCACATGTATTCTTCTAAATCGAGCAGTCGTTGGCTTAAAGTCAATGGCAAAGATATGCACGAAGGAGATTGGATCATCGACGATACGGTGCAGTTAGAAAAAATTCTACCGGGTAGTTTAGTGGTGCATTTTGATGGGCAGAATATTCAAATTCCCGCTTTATATGAATGGGGTGGTTAGGCAATTTTTCCTACCAAATAATCTAGAAAAAACATAAAAATCGTGGTCTAGTGCCACGATTTTTTTTGGCTTGATATTTTTAAATGCGCGCCATTTTCGCAACGTAATCGATTTCTTATTGATAATAACAGCATTTAGCGCAATGTTTGTTGTGTTTTTGATGGTAGAATTCGCGAGTTTGTTTTTCATATCAAAAGAAGGGTGATGTATGTTACAGGTTTTACAAGGTGCTCAAATGTTGTTTGTCGCATTTGGCGCGCTGGTATTAGTACCGTTATTAACTGGGCTTGATCCCAACGTTGCACTATTTGGTGCCGGTCTGGGTACTTTGATTTTTCAGGTGATCACTAAGCGTAGCGTTCCAATTTTTCTTGCCTCTTCTTTAGCTTTTATCGCTCCGATTATTTATGGTATCCAAATGTGGGGCGTACCAAGTATGCTCGGCGGCCTGATGACAGCCGGTGCGGTTTATGTGTTATTAGGTGTGGTGATCCGCATTCGTGGGGTTGGTTTTATTCATAAATTACTACCACCAGTTGTGGTTGGCCCAGTGATCATGGTGATCGGTTTAGGGCTTGCGCCAGCAGCGGTTAACATGGCAGTCGGTAAAAGTGGTGATGGCGGGGTGCAAATTGTGGCGCATGATGCCGCATTGTGGATCTCGGCAATTTCACTGTTCGTTACCATATTATTAAGCGTATTTGGCAAAGGCTTTTTTAAGTTAGTGCCTATTTTAGGTGGCATTACCTCGGGTTATATCGCCAGTTTATTTTTGGGGGTAGTTGACTTTACCCCAGTACAACAAGCGGCATGGTTGGCACTGCCTAACTTTACCTTCCCTGAGTTTAATATTAACGCCATGTTATTTATGATCCCGGTAGCCATTGCACCGGCAGTCGAGCATGTGGGCGATATTCTGGCGATTTCCAATGTGACCGGTAAAGATTACCTTAAAAAGCCGGGCCTACACCGCACTATGATGGGCGATGGTTTTGCCACTATGGCGGCATCGATGTTTGGCGCGCCACCGAATACCACTTATTCAGAAGTAACTGGCGCGGTAATGCTGACCAAAGCATTTAATCCAGTGATCATGACATGGGCTGCGGTAACGGCGTTAGTGTTGGCGTTTGTGGGTAAACTGGGCGCGATTTTACAAACTATTCCTGTCCCTGTCATGGGCGGTATTATGACCTTATTGTTCGGCTCGATTGCGGTGGTGGGCTTAAACACCTTAATTAAAAACCAAGTCGATCTGCATAAATCACGCAATCTTGTGATCGTGGCGGTGACCTTAGTGTTTGGTATCGGTGGCATGGCATTTGGTATTGGAGAGTTTAGCTTACAGGGTGTGAGCTTAAGCGGTATTGTGGCGATTTTATTGAATCTACTATTGCCAAAAGATCTTGGCGAAAACCATGTAGTAGACAGTGCTCAAATGGAAGTGGATAAAGAATAATACCAATTCAAGAAACTTAATGATCTCTCTATATTGTTGGTGATGAAAAATGTCAAAGAACAGGGACGTTCTTTTTCAAGTGCCCAAGGAGGGTTTAAACGTTTTTTCTTAATCAACAATATGAGCGAGAAAGTTAATGTATAGTGTTTTTTGCTATTTAAGAACTCTCAATTTTACGCTATTCCCATCACCTCAATCCTCTCGGCGATCAACTTGCCACACTCTTGTTTTACGACTTTTCTGAGCCACTCTTGTGCGGGTGAATGATGACAGCGATCATGCCAAATCATCGAATAATCAAATGGCTCGAGACGAAACGGCAAGGTCTTAATGATTAAGTTGTAACGCTTAGCCACTAAGTAGGCCAGATCGGCCGGAACGGTGATAATCAAGGGAACGGTATTGATTATCGCAAGAGCGGCTTCTAAATGATAAGAGCGTAAAACCAGTTTGATCTCGGGTTGTTCAGCTAATGCATCATCAATCAAGGCTTTAACACCGTCACTGATCGCGATCATGGCATGACGAGCGTTTAAGTAATCCTCTAAAGTGAGCGTTTTTTCTGCCAGCGGATGAGACTTTGAGACTAAGCAAAACACACTGACTTTACCAAGCACTTCGCTGTGCAAAGGTGCAACCGCATAAGTTGGGCGACAGATCGCCAGATCGGCCCCTTGGGTGGTCAACTGTTGAGTCAATTGACCATGTTGTAATGGCATCAATTCTAATCTAATGTCGGGCGCTTCTTGGTAGATGCGTGGCAAGGCAAACGGCAAAATAGTCTGAGTGGCATAATCGGTCGCGGCAATAGTGAATTTTTGCTGACAAGCTTGGGGATCAAAATCTTGCGGTGATAATAAATCGCGTAAATTTTCTAATGGCGTGGTTAAAGAGCGATTAAAATCGAGTGCTTTTTGGGTAGGGATTAACGATTGCCCCTGGCGGGTAAATAACGGATCGTCGAGCAATAAACGTAAGCGAGCTAGAATTCGACTCATGGCAGACTGGCTTAGATTCAAACGCACCGCCGCTTTACTGACGCTGCCTTCTTCGATCAATATGCGTAGCGCAACTAATAGATTTAAGTCGCGGCGATAGATATCTTCAAGTTCCATCTCAATGCTTCCGTTAATGCGAATAAAATTATGACAAGTGCAAATCGAGCGGGGTTTTGCTTTTCTCTCCGCCTATTTCACGGGCAAGTTTTGGCACCAAATAGCCTGAAACTTGCGTCAGTAGTCCAGCCATGATTTCTCGTGCTCGCTTATCACTAACAAAGAAATGCGCCGCGCCTTGGACTTTATCTAACACATGTAAATAATAAGGTAACACGCCAGCTTGGAATAAAGCTCGACTGAGATTAGCTTGCGCTTGCACCTCATCGTTCACCCCTTTTAATAATACACTTTGATTGAGTAACATCACCCCAATCTGCTTGAGTTTATTTAACGAGTGAGTGAGATCGTGATTGATCTCATTCGCATGGTTGATATGAGTCACCATCACCACTTGTAGCCGAGTGTTGTGCAATAGTTGGCATAATCGCTCAGTGATCCTGGCGGGGATCACCACAGGTAAGCGGGTATGAATGCGCAGGGTTTTAATATGCTCAATGGCGCTGATCGCATCAACTAACCATTGCAACTCTTGATCTTTGGCCATCAAAGGATCGCCGCCCGACAAGATCACTTCATCTAGCTCAGGATGGGCGGCAATATAATCTAAGCTGATTTGCCACGCGCTTTTATTGCCTTTGTTATCTTGATAAGGAAAATGGCGACGGAAACAATAACGACAGTTAATCGCACATCCCCCTTTGACTATCATTAATACTCGGCTTTGGTATTTATGCAACAAGCCCGGAATATCGTTATCTTGTTCATCAAGTGGGTCGGTTGAGTAACCTTCATGCACTTCAAATTCTTCACTTAAAGGCAGCACTTGACGCAATAGGGGATCGTGTGGGTTGCCTTTTTCCATTCTATCGACAAAACTTTGTGGTACTCGTTGGGCAAAAAGTTGACGTGCTTTTATGCCTTCAAGCCATGGCGCAGCATCAATTTCAAGTTGAGCGAGTAATTGTAATGGATCCGAAATGGCACCATTGAGCTGCGTTAACCATTGATTTGGGTCATTAGAATGCTCTTGTAATAGCTTTTGTGAGCAACAAGACGAGGAATTTAGGCTGTTTTGCTCAACAGACTCGACTTTTCGGGTTATGATATGCGGCATTGAAATTAACTCAAAGATCTGTAAGAGGACATCATGGCTACAGTTAGCACTAATGAATTCAAAGGCGGTTTAAAATTCATGTTGGATAATGAGCCTTGCTCAATCATCGACAACGAATACGTTAAGCCAGGTAAAGGCCAAGCGTTTAACCGCGTAAAACTGCGCAAACTTTTGTCTGGCAAAACGTTAGAGAAAACGTTCAAATCGGGTGAAAGCTTTGAACAGGCTGACGTGGTTGATGTTGAACTCGGTTACCTATACAGCGATGGTGAATTCTACCATTTCATGAACAACGAAACGTTTGAGCAAATCGCAGCTGATGTAAAAGCGGTTGGCGATATGGCGAAATGGTTAGTTGAAAATGACGTTTGTACTCTAACGTTGTGGAATGATACCCCGATTACAGTCACTCCACCAAACTTTGTTGAACTAGCGGTAACAGAAACCGATCCTGGCCTTAAAGGTGATACTCAAGGTACTGGCGGTAAACCAGCGACATTGAGCACTGGCGCCGTGGTTCGTGTACCACTCTTTATCGCCATTGGTGAAGTAGTGAAAGTGGATACTCGTACTGGTGAATATGTTGGTCGTGTTAAGTAATTTTCATCGTACTAAGTTTAATTCACACTCTATGTTTCAGACGTCATCCCATACCTGATCCTAAGCGAAGAAGATACGGGATCTCGCTTTTTATCTTACTGATGAATTAAGAGCGAGATTCCGGATAACTCGTCCCTCGTTTCCAGAATGACTAATATTGTTATTAATCATTAATTTAATGATGGGGTAATGATAGCGAGGGCAGATATAAAAAAGCGAGTCACTTCCATTTTGAAGTGACTCGTTTTTTTTTGTTGCTTAGTTGCTTATACCCATTCCATAAATGTAATGCTCGTTCAAAATTGAGTACAGAGAAAAGTGTCAAAGGCCATGGATGGCCTTTTCTCAGCGACCAAGGACGGATCAGCGTCTTTTCGGCGTATTCAAATTGAGCAAATATTAAATGGAATTGATATCAGTTGCTTAGTTGAGTGATTGGTCTTAAATTTAGCGTAAAAATGACGCTACGGCGAAGTTCTGAGTTTGCGCCATAAGCAAGCCAATAATGATCAACAATAAGCCGGCAACCGTTTTACCTATAAGTGAGACATACTGCATATTAAATCGAGAGCTGCCTTGATAGATCTGAATGATCTTCTTACCAGACAGGGTTAATAAGGCAATAGCTGAAATCGTCAACGCAGTACCTATTCCCATTAAAAAGCTGCTTAATACCCCGAGCCAGTACAATCCCATCACATGCGAAAACAGCAACACCATGATCGCACCCGTACAAGGGCGCATGCCTATCCCCAGAATGATCAATAAGTATTGTTTAAAGTTATTGGCATTATTAATGTCATCGGCTGCCACGAAATGCTGGTGGCCACAACCACAGTTTGCATCGTGCTGATGGTTTGTATCGTAACTCTGCAGATTGAGTGATGAGGTGAGCGGTTGCATCGAATGAGCCGCGTCAGTTATCGGCGTCATTTTTTGTATTGATAATCCGGCAGGCTCGCGATTCTTACGCGCTTTGACAAAGTTTTTAACCCCATTATAAATCATCAATATGCCCAGTAATGCCATGATCAACGAACTAGCATCCATAAAATAAAACGATTTATTGTTCACTTCACGCATCGAGGCATTAAATACCCATAATAATGTCGTGACTAAACAAATCGCGACTAACGCTTGAGTGATAGAGGCGGTCACCGTCAACCATAAGCTGGTTTTTACTTTGGTTGGGTGGGTCGATAAGTAGGTAGTGACGATCACTTTGCCATGGCCTGGGCCGAGCGAGTGCAAAATCCCATAAGCAAAACTTAACCCCGAGAAATATAAAATAGCGTGCAGATTATTTGATTTACTTTCAATCAATAAGTTAGCCAGTACATCATTGATTTCTTTTTGCCAATGCATACTTTGCACCAGCAAGTAAGGCCAGATTTGATAGAGAAAATACAATAAACCAGTGAATAACAATGCCAAGATAAAAAACAGGGCATTAGGATTGGTTTTTCTCGCAGTCAACTTCGCTGTTGATGTTGACGGTTTAATAGTGAGCATGAATATCAGCCTTTATTGACAGTTAAGGTGAATGGTTTGGGCAAATAACTGCCCGAGTGGTATGTCAGGCACTACATCCGGTGGGAGCGAGGCTGCATACATCATTTGTTTTGGACTTGGATTGGCCTTATCAATAGATGCTTGGCAATGTGATTTTAATTGATCCGAAAATTGGATTGATGACGTATTTTCCCATTACATATCAACATAATAGGTCGGTTCATATATTTTCAAGGTTAGGTTTTTACTACTGATTGGTACCGGTTGAGCTAACTCTAAATCAAACGATAAGATCAACCTTTTCTTATCATAGCGATAGTTTGCTCGCTCCGCTTCTAAATAACGAATAGGTGTCTCACCTTGGTAGAAATAGGTGTAGTAATGCTCATTTAACAGGTTTTTAATCACATTATCGGCCAATGATTGTAAGGTTTTATCTATGTGTGGCGGCGACGTATCGAGTCCGTCAAGGTTATAAGCACTGATGATCGGATCGTAACGCCAACTCATGGAAATTTTATCAATGCTTTTCCCATCACCATGGAATGTGGTTTGCATATCAATCCAAGCGTGCGGGTGCGCATTGGCTGATAGCGGCAGGAAGACGAAAAAGAGAAATAACGAGATAACTTTCATTGGGTGCCTGTTTAGATTGATTGACAAAAAATGATGGGCTTAGAAAGTAGAATAGTACTTGTCACTTTTTGCCACGCCAACCTTTTCGAGAGTTTTTTCTCATTCATATTTTGAAACACTTTAATTGTTATGATATAACATAATAAATATTTTTGTTATTTCTATAAATAAATGAGGTTGAAATGCGCTGTTTTCTATCAAAGATCCAAACATGTATTGTTATATTATTGACTGTTTTTACGCATAATAGTTTCGCTAAATCGGATGTTAGCCCTAAGGTTTTAGCTTCAATCAAGCCGCTTGCTTTGATTAGTAATGAAATTACTCAAGGGGTAACCGAAGCCGATGTGTTGCTGAATAAAACCGCAAGCCCACACGATTATGTTTTAAAACCTTCCGACATGGTGAAGTTAAAGCAAGCCGATTTAGTGATTTGGGTTGGGCCCGTCCTAGAGCATTTTCTCAACAATACCTTAACGGATGCTTCAAATTCATTGGCATTGTCTGCTCAACCTAGTATTGAGTTCCAGCACTTTACCCATGAAGGGCAAATTTCTATTGGCGATTTTGAGGATGGTGATGGCGACTTGAATCCACATATTTGGTTGGGGCCAGATCAAGCGCTGCAAGCGGCAACGGTGATAGCCAACCGTCTGTCACAAATCGATCCTCAGCATAAAGAGCAATATCAAACCAACTTGGTGAAGTTTAAACTTAACTTACAACATACGGTCGACAGCATTCAACAGCAATTGGCCTCAGTGCGCGATCAAGGATATTTTGTTTTCCATGATGGGTATGATTATTTTGAAAACAAATTTGGTTTGGATAATTTAGGTTATTTTACCGTTGATCCTGAGCGCAAGCCTGGCGCTAAAACAGTGGCAAAGATTCATCAAGCGTTACTGAGCCATAAAGCCGTCTGCGTATTTTCTGAGCCGCAATTTACCCCAGCCATCGTGACCACGGTAATCCAGGGTACGCCGGCAAAACATGGCGAGGTTGATCCACTTGGCAGCGATATTAAAATTGAACCTGGTGCCTATTTTAACTTCTTAACCTCAGTCGCCACGGGTTTTAAGTCGTGTTTACAGCAAGGATAAGACGGGGTTCTGTTTTTATCGTATGATAAGCCTCTATCAATCATCATAGGTTTTACAATGAAACGATATGGGCTGTTATTACTGATGTTCTGGGTGTGCTTGCCAGTACAAGCGCACCCTCATTCATGGATTAGCATGAAAACAAAAATAGTGGGTAGTGATGGTTATATCACGAAGCTTTCTATGGCTTGGCAGATGGACCCTATGACATCGGCTTATGCACTCGATGGTGAAAATGTTTCTCCGGCTAAAATCAAAAAAAACTTAGATGCGTTAGCTTATGAAGCGGTCAGTAATATGTACCAACAGCATTATCTGACTCAAATGCTGGTGGGGAATAAATCGATTGATTTTGTCAAAACGAGCAAAGGGCATTATCGATTAGATGGCGCGAAGTTGACCTTGATGTTTGATTTAACCCTGCAACACCCAATCCCATTATCAAGCTCAGATATTCGATTACAAGTGTATGAGCCAACCTATTATGTGGATATGGAGTGGCAGAAGGCATCGGATGTGAGTTTATCGGAGCAGCTAGCAAAGCAATGCAAAACCACGCTAGTGCAACCACATCCGACCGCTAAACAGATTAGTTATGCCGCTTCAATACCAATTGATGTAACAGGCGATCCTGATTTGGGGAATCTATTTGCTCAAACGATCAAGCTTGATTGTCACTAACGAGGGCGATACCTCAAAGATAAAACAAAGCGAGCCACTTACATTGAAGTGGCTCGCTTTTTTTTACCGCTCAATATCGACGATTTAAGCAACGCCAAGTATGGTCCACCAACTTAAGCCAACCGCCATAAAGGCAATCGCACCAACGATGGAAATCACTAAGCCGATTTTCATCCATTCGCTGTCAGTGTGGTAACCGTAACCGAGCAATAATGGGTTACGTGCATGGCTATAAGTCGCCAAGTTACAACCAATATTCATAATACCGGCAATCGCTAATACCGCCATTAAAGGTGATACGTGCAATGATACTAATGCCCCTAAAATTACCGGACCTAACGCCACAACTTTCGCGGTTGCCGAAGCAAAGAAATAAGCGGTAAATAGGAAGAAAGACATCATCGCCAGCAGGAAGATAATGGCACTGGCACCGCCTAAATGGACGGTTAGGAAGTTTGAAACCATATCGCCAACCCAGTTTGTAAAGCCCAGAGTTTTTAAATTATCGGCCATACCCATTAATACCGAGAACCACACTAAGGTATCCCATGCACCTTTCTCGCCTTTAATATCATCCCAGCTTAATACGCCAAAGACTAATAAAGCGGCAAGGCCAATGAAGGCTGCAGTCGTAGCATTTAAATCAAATGCCGCACCGCCAACCCAAAGCACAATTAAACCAATAAAAACGCCAACCAGTTTCCATTCACTTAATGAGACCGAACCCATTTTGCTTAGTTCACCTTTGGCAAATTTAGGTGCTTCAGGTGTTTTCTTAGTTTCTGGGTTAATGGTTTTATAAAGTACAAATGGTAGTAACACCAACAAGAATAAAGCGGGAACCAATAAGTACAGCGCCCAATCGGTAAAGGTTAACGTAATACCTGCCACGCTTGAGGCAATACCGACTAGGGCTAAGTTACCGGCAAAACCAGTTTGAAAACCAATGGCGGAGGCATCGTTCATCGCACTTGATGATGAAATTAAGAATTGACCTAATTTACGATCTTCAGCATTGACGGTTTTAGCGAGTGAATCGGCGATTGGCGACACAATGGCAGAACGCGCAGTGTTACTTGGCGTTGCTGGTGCAATTAAGAAATCGGCGATGCCTAAGCAATAAGCGATGCGTAATGTCGATTGACCAAATTTACTCAGCAGCATCAAGGCAATACGACGCCCTAAATCGGTTTTAGTAAAGGCGCGAGCAATCATAAAGGCGATGACGATCAGCCAAATTAAGCCGTTATTAAAATCGTTCATCGCGTTTTTGATCGCAAGCGCGCCATTCACTTCGCCGCCTGCTTTTAAGGTGGCATAGCAAGCAAGGCTTAATATTGCCAGCGAACCAGTTGGCATCACATTGGCAACAATTGCCGCAATGGTAGCGATGAAAATAATCGCAGTATGATAGGCCGGTTGCGCTAAGCCAGTTGGTGCATCAAATTGCCAAACAATGGCAGAAAGGATCAAAATGACAAAAAATGGGATCGGTTTTACTGCCAACCAGTTGGTTGATTTATCAGAGGGGGGATTCATATTTTTTAATCTCAGTTACAACAAACGACTAAGAGATAATGAAGCTTGGATGATCTCACCATATCCAAAATAAAATGGATTGCGTGTCTCGTTGCTTGAAAATCACCGTCAAGGAAACGGTGAAGGGGCTATCTATGATGTTTTCATTCCGTGAAACAAGTATGTCCTATCGGGATAACTTTACACCTGCGTGCGTGATAAACACGACGGCCAATGTTTAAGTCTACCCATACCACAATCTAGTACCTTTTATCTTCGAGTAACGAGGCTTGAGATCCCAAGCCTCGTAATTTTCTTTTATAGTAAGAAAATAAACACGATAGCTAATACGCTAACAATTGCCGCAATAACATAACAAGCAATTTTGCCAATTAAGCCAGTGTGGAATTTTAGGTCGTGCATGCCGTGATGAACACGGTGCATTGCATGCCACATTGGTAGCGCAATAGAGGCGATTAAAAATAATCCGCCAATAAAGCTGCTAGCAAAAGCATGAGCTCTTAAGAAGTTAAAGGTGCCCATATCGAACACACCTAACGGCATTAAGATGCCAAGTACTAAAATCGTTACAGGGGTGATCATGGCGAACCATGTACCGCCAGCGCCAAATAAAGACCACCAAATTGGCTCGTCTGAACGTCTTGGATTTGGATTAATCATGTCTATCTCCTACACCAAAGCCAATACAATCAATGAGATCACAGCAACTGCGCCCCATTGTGCGGCAATAATTACTTTCGGGCTCAGTAGTTTACCTTTTACGCGAATAGGCATTACTTGAGGCATCATGCTAAAGAAGGTGGTCGCATGGAATAAGCTGCCTGCCAGTGCCACGATGTTAATCGCGATCACCAGTGGATTTTGCATAAAGTGCTGCCACTCAACCCAAGATTGTGGGCCTTTCACTAAACTTGCAAGGCCACATAGCATAAACAATGTGAACAAGATTAATGGTAGAACGGTTGCTTCACGAACCATGTAAAAACGGTAGAACGGATGTTTGCTCCACCAGGTACGCTCCATTGTGCGAACATAAGGCTTACGTTTGCTCATCCTAGATCTCCTCAGACTTAAACATAGAGATAACGAAATCCATTGAAGATTCTACTTTGCCTTGGTTTACAGCAGCAGCAGGATCGACATGTTTTGGACAAACCACTGAACAGTAACCAACAAAGGTACAACCCCAAGCGCCATTTTCACTGTTGATCAGTTTCATGCGCTCTGCTTTACCGTTATCACGGTTATCGAGGTTGTAACGATGTGCAAGGGTTAGTGCCGCAGGACCAATGAACTCTGGGTTCAAACCAAATTGAGGACAAGCCGCGTAGCAAAGACCACAGTTGATGCAGTTAGCAAATTGCTTATACTTTTCCATCTGTGCTGGAGTTTGCTTGTTGGTGCCATCTTCAGGTTTACGGTCGTTACCAATAATGTATGGCTTGATCGCTTCCAAGCGCTCGATGAAAGGGCTCATATCAACGATAAGATCTTTCTCGATTGGGAAGTTAGCTAAAGGCTCAATCGTGACGCCATTTGGGTAGTCACGCATAAAGCTTTTACAACCAAGTTTTGGCACGTTATCCACCATGATGCCACACGAACCACAGATCGCCATACGGCAAGACCAGCGGTAAGACAGATTTTTATCAAGGTGATCTTTGATATAACCAATCGCATCTAAGATTGATGTTGTGTCATCACAAGGGACTTCAAATGTTTGTAGGTATGGCGCGTCATCCACTTCTGGATTGTAACGTGACATATGTACTTTTTGCATACGGGTCGCAGTTATTGACATTATTTGGCTTCCTTCGCTGCAGCGGCTTCTTTGGCGGCGGCTTCTTCAGCAGCAGCACCATATAAGCGAGCTTTAGGTTGAGATTTGGTGATTTTTACTGCGCTGTAATCGATCACTGGTGCTGCATCTTCTTGGTAGAAAGAAAGCGTGTGCTTCAAGAAGTTGTCATCATCACGAGTTGTACAACCTTCGTCTAAACGCTGGTGAGCACCACGAGATTCAGTACGACGAATCGCAGATTGAGCCATCGCTTCAGCAACATCTAAGCCGTAACCAATTTCAATCGCGTAAAGCAGGTCGGTGTTAAACACTTGGCCTTTATCTTTAATGCTGATTTTCTTGTAACGAGCTTTAAGTTCAGTCAGCTTGTCGATCGTCGCTTGCATTGATGCTTCTTCACGATAGATACCACAACCGGCTTCCATTGAGTGGCCCATTTCAGTACGAATATCTGACCAGCTTTCATCGCCTTCTTGATTCATCAGTGCCGCGATACGAGCTTCAACCGCTTGCATTTGAGCTTTGATGCCTTCCTCATTCCAGCCTTTGAATTCTTTAGCGCGATCAGCGGCATTTTCACCGGCAACACGACCAAAGACAACAAACTCGGCTAATGAGTTAGACCCTAAACGGTTTGCGCCGTGTAGACCAACTGATGCACATTCGCCTACCGCAAAGAGACCTTTAATTTGAGTCTCACATTGACCATTGGTTTCAATACCGCCCATGGTGTAGTGCACGGTTGGACGAATTGGAATTGGCTCTTTAGCTGGATCAACGTTGACATAAGCTTTAGCAAGTTCACAAATAAACGGTAGACGCTCATTTAAGTACTCTTCACCTAAGTGGCGCAAATCAAGCATCACCACATCACCTAGTGGGTGCTTAATGGTGTTGCCTTTTTGCATTTCGTGCCAGAATGCTTGAGAAACTTTATCACGCGGACCGAGTTCCATGTATTTGTTCTTAGGCTCGCCAATAGGGGTTTCAGGACCCATGCCGTAATCTTGTAGGTAACGGTAGCCGTCTTTATTGACGATGATACCGCCTTCACCACGACAACCTTCCGTCATCAAGATGCCAGTGCCAGGTAGGCCGGTTGGGTGATATTGAACAAATTCCATATCACGTAGTGGCACGCCGTGACGGTAAGCCATTGCCATACCATCGCCGGTTACAATACCGCCATTGGTGTTGGTATGGTAAACACGACCTGCGCCACCTGTAGCAAGAACCACAGACTTTGCTTTAATCGCCACCAATTCACCTTCAGACATGTGAATGGCAACAATACCTTGTGCTTCTTTCGCGTCATTCTCTCCATCAACCAGAAGGTCGACAACAAAGTATTCGTCGAAACGTTTGATATTTGGGTATTTGATAGAGGTTTGGAACAGAGTATGAAGCATGTGGAAGCCAGTTTTATCGGCCGCAAACCAAGTGCGTTCGATTTTCATGCCACCAAAACGGCGTACGTTTACATCGCCATTTTCTTTACGGCTCCAAGGGCAACCCCATTGCTCCATTTGGATCATTTCACGAGTAGAATTCGCAACGAAATATTCAACAACATCCTGTTCACATAGCCAATCACCACCACCAACGGTATCGTTGAAATGGTTGTCTAAGCTGTCTTCTTCCTTGATAACTGCTGCTGAACCGCCTTCGGCTGCAACCGTATGTGAACGCATAGGATACACTTTTGAAATCAGTGCAACTTCAAGTTCAGGGTTTGCTTCTGCTGCCGCAATTGCAGAACGTAAGCCAGCGCCGCCGGCTCCGATTACTGCGATATCTGTGGTTATGACTTTCACAGTTATCCTCCAGAGTTGGTGTGTTCTAATACTGAACACGATTGGAAAAATAGTTTTTGTTTTTGCTAGGAGTAATTGTAGGTAATTCAACAGCAGAATAAATTGATCTGACAAGGTATATGGTGGTAATTCATAATACTAAGTAGGTAATAAGTAGTTAAAAATGTTACATCACGCGTGTTTTCAGATTTTTAATGAGTGGCATCTATTCATTGAATGAAATTGTGTTTGTTTTTAAAGTTTATTGCTTAGTTAGGGGCTGTTGATCTTTCGTGGTTGTTTTGCCTCGATTAAAAGGCTTTTATCTCGAACAAAATTGAATCACAAAAGATCAACCGCCCCTAGTTTTACATTAATTTACAGCTTGATTTGTTGGCTCTGGCTATAAAACCCTCTATGGTGTGCGCACTCATTCCCGAATAAGAATATCTAATGAATCACCTGTCACGCTTTGTCACTTTATGCTTATATGCCGTCGCTTTATTGTTACCGACAATATCGATGGCACAAGTGAAAGCAGAAAAAGACAAACTGCCGGAAGATCCGACTAAAGTCGTGACGCAAGTAGGGATCAGTTACAGCAGTTCAGTGCATATTATGGGTTCGGTTAATGTCGGTAATACCAAGAAAATTAATGCTAGTATTAGCCCTGATGGTGATGAGTGGCGCTTAGGCGGTTCTTGGTTATTTGATATTGGCATAATGAATTTTAATTTTGGCAAACACCAAATGGATCATGGCGCCGAGCAAACCAACTATAGTGTCGGCACTTTTGTTCCGCTAAGTTATTTTAATGTTGAACCCCTTGGCTGGCAGTTATTTGTTATGGGGGGAGCTAATTACAATGATGGTGATGCAGCCTGTGAAGTAAATAAAGATGATTGCGCTGAAACAAGTGATAACTTTGACGATGATTATGTATTAACCCCCAGTCATTCTGCTGGTGGTTATGTCGGCATGAAAGCAATGAAACCTCTAGGTAAAGACTGGACATTAATCGCAGCGACGGCTTATTCTCGCGGTTCGGATGATTACTCTGGTTATGTGTTTGGCGGCGGAGTGGGTTACCATATTACCAAGCATCAATCGCTCAGTTTACATGGTAAGGTGCAGCATAATAGTTATGGCGACGACGATAAAATTGGTATTGGGTATAAGTATCAATTTAATTAAACCTTTCTAACTGAAGAACGGTTGTGCTTTCTTTGTTATGCCACTCGATTTATTATCACGCCTCTATTTCATCAATGAGATTTTGTGATGCACACTTGGCAACCTTCCGCTTCTATTCCTCAGCTTCAACAACGAGCACAAGTCATTCAAAGGATTCGCGCCTTTTTTAGTGAGCGCAATGTGTTAGAAGTGGACACCCCCGCCATGAGTCATGCCACCGTGACTGACGTGCATCTGCATACTTTTAAAACTGAGTTTGTTGGTCCTGATTATGCGCATGGTCAAACGGTGTTTTTGATGACCAGCCCTGAGTTTCACATGAAGCGCTTACTGGCAGCGGGCAGTGGCTGTATTTATCAAATCAACAAAGCCTTTCGCAATGAAGAAAATGGCCGTTATCACAACCCAGAGTTCTCTATGTTAGAGTGGTATCGAGTTGGATTTGATCATCATGATCTGATGGCGGAAATGGACGCATTATTACAAGCGGTTTTAGCTTGTGAAAGGTGTGAGAAAATCACCTACCAACAGGCTTTTTTACAAGTACTAAAGGTGTGTCCGCTTGAAGCGTCAATGACTGAATTGAAAGTGGTCGCAGCGCAATTAGGGCTGCAAGATATTGCTGAGCCAGAAGACAATCGAGATACCTTATTACAGTTATTATTCAGTGTCGGAGTTGAAGCGAAAATAGGGCAGAACGTTCCCGTCATGGTGTACGATTTTCCGGCCTCACAAGCGGCACTGGCTAAGATAAATCAACAAGATCCAAGAGTGGCCGATCGCTTTGAAGTGTATTTTAAAGGTATTGAACTGGCGAATGGCTTCCATGAACTGGACGATGCTAAGGAGCAATTAACCCGTTTTGAACATGACAATCAGCAGCGCATTCAAATGGGGTTAAACCCACAACCGATTGATCACCATTTAATTGCTGCACTTGAAGCTGGTTTGCCGCAATGCGCCGGGGTGGCATTAGGGATTGATCGCTTAATTATGCTGGCGATCGGTTGTGATCATATCGATCAAGTCACCGCATTTCCGTTTCCGAGGGCGTAATGGTTTTTCTTCATGTGTATATCGGCAAGTTTATAAGAACAAGGTTAAAAATAATGAGAAATAGCCAGATAGCGCGTGCGGATATGCTCGATTAACAACCTGACATTATTAGGAAGTTGTCGAGTGAAAGGGTACACCGCATACACCCCCAATTTTTTCCCAACCTGCTCAGGAAAAATATCAATTAACTCCCCATTACGTAGGTCGTGGTAGACAAGGCAGCGAGGTACATAAGCAACACCGTGTCCAGCTAATGCGGCTTTACGGAGTGCGGTGGCATTATCGGTAGAAAAAGACCCTGATACCTTAATTAAATAATTACCTTTATTTCCCTTAAATTCCCAGTCGCAAGCACCTGTTGTTTGGTAGGCGTATTGCAAGCAATTGTGTGTGGTTAAATCGCTTGGTTGAAGTGGTTTTCCGTTGCGAGCGACATAAGTGGGAGAAGCGCACACGACCCATTGAGAATCTAAAATATGACGGGCAATTAAACTGGAGTCGTCTAAGTAGCCAGTACGAATAGCTAAGCCATAACCGCCTTCAATTAAATCAACAAATCGATTATCGAGAGACATATCGACCGTTAACCCTGGGTGTAAATTACAAAATTCTGCCACGGCATCCGCTAAGATGAGATCGCCAGAGATAGTTGGCACTGACATTTTTATATGACCACTGATATTTTCGCCTAACCCCGCTACGGCATCGATCGCTTCTTGAGTGGCGAGCTTCACATTTATCGCACTTGCCAGTAGAGCTTTACCTGCTTCGGTTAGCGTCAATTTACGCGTTGTTCGATATAATAGCTGTACTCCTAACTCCTTTTCTAATCTTGTTATTCTTTTACTAACTACTGAATTTGTAAGGTTATTTTTATCTACGACCTTAGTGAAGCTCCCCAGCTCGACGACCTGAGCGAATAAAATTAAATCATCAGCTCTCATTAATTAAACCTATTTTGGAAAGAATGAAATTCATTATTTCCCTAAATGCATAAAATAAAAAGCCCTATATTCACTCCGAGTTAACAACTTGTTCATAAATTATAAAAATAACGTGAAACGAAGTTCATTACTTAATTCGCACCTTACACAGGCGAATTAAGGCATCAATTAAGATTAAGAGCTTAACGACAAGGAAGCAGCCTATGAATGATTCATTATTAGCCATCATCGCATTTTCTCCCATAGTGGTAGCTGCGGTTCTTTTGGTTGGTCTTAATTGGCCAGCGAAAAAAGCCATGCCAGTTGCATTTGGATTAACCGTTTTGGTTGCGTTAACTTTTTGGGATATGTCAGCCAATAGAGTGATTGCTTCGATATTGCAAGGGTTAGGGGTCACGGTAACTGTGTTGTGGATTGTGTTTGGAGCGATCCTTTTACTCAACACCTTAAAATACACAGGAGCTATCACGACCATTCGGAATGGTTTTATCGATATTTCACCCGATCGCCGAGTTCAAGCCATTATCATTGCTTGGTGTTTTGGTTCGTTTATCGAGGGTGCTTCTGGATTTGGTACGCCTGCAGCGATTGTGGCTCCACTGCTTGTCGCGATTGGTTTTCCTGCGCTGGCGGCGGTGTTAATGGGCATGATGATCCAATCAACACCGGTTTCTTTTGGCGCGGTTGGCACGCCTATTTTAATCGGTGTAAGTAAGGGGTTAGATACCCATAATATTACCGAAACTTTAGTGTCTCATGGCTCTAATTGGGAGGTGTACCTACAACAAATTACCTCGACCGTTGCATTGACTCATGCGGTTGTGGGGACATTGATTCCTGTGCTTATGGCAATGATGCTGACTCGTTTTTTTGGTCAGAAACGCAGTTGGACTGCCGGATTGGATATTCTGCCATTTGCTTTGTTTTCAGGCATTGCCTTCACGGTGCCTTATGCGATAACCGGAGTGTTTCTTGGTCCTGAATTTCCATCGCTAGTGGGCGGGCTATTTGGATTGGCCATTGTGGTTACCGCAGCAAAGTTCAATTTCCTTGTGCCTAAAACCACTTGGGACTTTCCTCAAGAGAAAGATTGGCCCGCCCAATGGTTAGGTTCATTAAAAATGAATCTTGATGAGATTAAAACCAAACCGATGGGCTTGGTGTTAGCGTGGTTACCTTATTTATTGTTAGCCATCATTTTAGTATTAAGCCGTGTGAATAAAGACTTTTTGGGCTGGTTGCTAAGCATCAATGTGTCCTTCAATAATATTTTAGGTGAAGCGGGAGTGAGTACCTCTATTGCACCTCTTTATTTACCTGGTGGGATCCTGGTTTTTGTTGCTTTACTCGCGGTATTACTGCAGTCACGTAGTTTGGTTCCGATGGGAAAAGCATTGGGCGAATCTACCAAGACGTTGATTGGCGCTGGATTTGTACTGATTTTTACCATTCCAATGGTGCGCATATTTATTAACTCTGGTGTGAATTACTCGGATTTAGCCAGTATGCCAGTTATGACTGCAAACTTTGCCTCGAATGCGGTTGGCGAGGCTTTCCCTGCTTTAAGTGCGACCGTTGGTGCGCTGGGAGCTTTTATCGCTGGATCCAATACGATTTCTAATATGATGTTTAGTCAATTTCAATTTGAAGCTGCACAGACGTTGGGAATATCCAGTGTTGTTGTTATTGCCTTACAAGCAGTCGGCGCAGCAGCAGGTAACATGATTGCTATTCATAATGTTGTGGCTGCTTCGGCAACGGTAGGTCTACTTGGACGAGAAGGCATCATTTTACGCAAGACCATTATACCGACATTTTATTATTTGGTGGTGACTGGTGTGATCGGAATGGTATTGATTTACGGAGTCCACATGACCGATGTTTTGATGGTATCCCCATAATATCGATTTATAAATTAAAAGATTAAATGAGTAATCGCTGGCTATGGAATGTGAATAGCCAGCTCTTTATCGGAGAAGCCCATGCGTATTTATCCTGCAAAACCGAAAAAGGTGTATTTCTACGCCACTTGTCTTGTGGATGTCTTTGATCCAGAGGCAGGTCTTGATGCCATGACGTTATTAGAACAACAAGGGATCGATGTCGTTTTTATTGAAAAGCAAACATGCTGCGGTCAGCCTGCTTACACTTCCGGTTATGATGATGAAGCGAAAAAAATCGCGCTAAGCCAAATCGCACTGTTTCTTAAACCTTACCCGGTGATTGTATTGTCCGGCTCTTGTGGTGGGATGATGCATCATCATTATCGTCGTTTATTTAAAGAAGATAGCCACCAAGAAAAGGTGGGTGAATTTTGTGATCGCGTATTTGAGCTAACGGAATTTTTAATTAAAGTGTGCAGAATTCGCTTGGAAGATCAAGGCGATCCTATGGCGGTAGTGATGCATACTTCATGTGCCGCTCGTCGTGAAATGAATGTACATGTTACCGCCACACAGCTTATCGAACAGTTAGATAATGTGGATCTACGAATGCAAGATTATGAAAGTGAATGTTGCGGTTTCGGTGGCACATTCTCTGTTCGTCATCCGGATATTTCGGCCGCCATGGTAGAAGAAAAAACTCATCATATCCTTGAAACCAAAGCAGAAACACTCGTGAGCGCCGATTGGGGGTGTCTACTGAATATTAACGGCGCTCTTGAATATCAAGGAAAAGCGATGCGTGGACGACATTTAGCGAGCTTTTTATTAGAGCGTACGCAAAGGAGCCCATCATGAGCCAGTCACCGGAGCATTTCCATGAGCAAGCAAAGGTAGCGCTTGCCGATCCGCAATTACGTGCCAATTTTAGAGGTGCGATGGATTACCTACAGGATAAGCGTAAAAGTGTTTTTCCTAATGCCACAGAAGAAGCGGACATTCGAGATTTAGCGGAATCTATTCGTCAGCGAAGTTTACGAAAACTCCCGGAATTACTTGAGCAACTTGAAGCTAACTGTATTGATAATGGTATCCAAGTTCATTGGGCGTTAAATGCAGAAGAAGCCAATCAGATTATTGCCAAGATTGCGGAGCGTCATCAAGCCAAGATGATCATCAAAGGTAAGTCGATGGTCAGTGAAGAAGTAGAACTTAATCATGAGATGGCGAAGCTGGGCATAGAATGCCTTGAAAGTGATATGGGTGAATACATTGTTCAGCTTGATGGCGATAAACCATCGCACATTATCATGCCGGCTATTCATAAAAACAAACAAGAGGTCAGTGATACTTTTGAAAAGAATCTTGACGATTTCACGCCGACAGTCGATGTTGATGAATTGATCCAAACTGGTCGAACACGTTTACGCCAAAAATTTCATGATGCCGATATTGGTTTGTCTGGTGTGAACTTTGCGGTCGCCCAAACGGGCACATTATGCTTAGTTGAAAATGAAGGCAATGGCCGCATGTCGACGACCATTCCGAATGTTCATATTGCGATTACGGGGATTGAAAAAGTCGTCGAAAACCTGGCTGATGTACCGCCACTGTTTAGTGCTTTAACTCGTTCTGCCACCGGACAAGCGATCACCACCTACTTTAATATGATCACATCGCCGAGAAAGCCAGGTGAAAAAGATGGGCCGAAAGAAGTACATTTAGTGCTGCTTGATAACGGTAGAAGCCAAGCCTATCAAGATGAAGAGGTGCGTAAAACCTTACAGTGTATTCGCTGCGGTGCCTGCATGAATCATTGCCCTGTATACACTAAAATTGGCGGTCATGCTTATGGCACGGTTTATCCGGGGCCAATAGGAAAGATCATTTCACCGCATCTTTTAGGCTTAGATAAAACGAAAGATTTAGTGACGGCGTCAAGTTTATGTGGGGCATGTGGTGAGGTGTGTCCGGTTCGGATCCCCATACCTGAAATGTTGCAGCGTTTACGACGTGAAGCAAAAAATTATCCCAAGCCAAATACGACACCAATTCAAGGGCAAAAATCAGCCGAGAGTCGTAGTGAACATATTGCGATGCAAGGATTTTCTTACGCGGCTTCTCACCCCAGTCTCTATCATTTTGGAACCGGAATGGCGACAAAATTGCGCTCATTCATGCCTAGCAAAATAGGGCCTTGGACTCAATGTCGAACTGCGCCTAAGTTGGCTAAGCGATCACTGCACCACATCATGGCTCAACGTCATAAACTTAGCGGGGAAAAATAATGACGACTTCTCGTAACCAGATTTTAGAGCG
Source organism: Vibrio sp. S11_S32 (assembly GCF_014694465.1). Classification (NCBI taxonomy): domain Bacteria; kingdom Pseudomonadati; phylum Pseudomonadota; class Gammaproteobacteria; order Vibrionales; family Vibrionaceae; genus Vibrio; species Vibrio sp. S11_S32. Next base: position 62,119 of record NZ_JAAUWS010000002.1, read on the forward strand.
TTTAAAAATGGCAAAGGTCAGCTCACAGGCGCAGAAGGATATAGCGTTTCACCCTTGGGGAAGTGATGGTAAAAAAAATGAACAGAAAATGACTCGATTTTGCCAGGCTTTGAGCGCAAATCATGCTGAGATTAAATCCATCCATAGTGAGCAGCTAAGCCAAACATTAAATCAGTTGAGCGATGAGAAAGGATGGAAAAAGGCTGTCATTGGTACGCAAGGAAAATGGCGCCATGTTTTTCAACAAAGCCTTACCGGAATTGATGTAAAAGAATTTAGTCAGGAGATAGAAGGTTGGAAAACTGAACTATTTACTGATATTGATGTTGGTATTACGCATGTTCTAGCGGGGATTGCGGATACTGGAACTTTGGTTTTATGGCCTACACCACAAGAACCAAGAACTTTATCTTTAGTGCCACCTTGTCATGTTGCGGTTATTCATGCTTCGACCTTACATCATCATTTTTTGGAAGTCATGGCGGTGCAGAATTGGGCGGATAACATGCCAACCAATGCGTTGTTGATTTCAGGGCCCTCTAAAACGGCGGATATCCAACAAACGTTGGCTTATGGGGCTCATGGGCCCAGCGAGCTAATCGTAGTGATTTTAGAAGATCAATAAGCTGCTCCTTAGCTTACTAAAATACTGGTTCCAACGACTGCCAGCACCGCCCCCATCCATGCAAAAGGAGAGGGGCGTTGTTTGGTGTAGATCCAAAGCAAAGGTAAAATCATAATCGGGGTGGTGGAGGATAATAATGCCACCATGCCGACATTGCCTTTTTGTAGGGCGTATAAAATTAATGTCATGCCAAACACCATTGCTAGCAGACCATTAATGGCGGTGATGCCTAAAATTTTCCAGTTAATGTGTTGCAACGGTTTGGCAATGTTTGCGCCGGTTGCTCTTAATGTCAGATGTGCAGCAAAAGCGGTGATCATTCGAATCGCAGAAGCGGCCACTGGATCGGCGGCGGTTTCCATGACGGGCTTGGCAATGATTCCTCCCATTGCTTGGCAAAATGCAGCTAATAAACCTAATCCTATCGCGATATGAATTTTGCCTTGAACAGCTTCCCAAGTATGTTGATTTGCTTGCTTACGGCCAAAGAAAATAGCTATGACGACACCAGAAAAAACCATGGTTGCTCCGAATAGCTCTTTTCCACTTAAGGTTTCATGAAATAACCAATACCCCAGAATCGTTGAAAATACCGCATGGCAAGAAAATAATAATCCTGCTTGCCGAGGTCCCATGCGATTCATGCAGGCAAAAAGAGCGGTGTCACCAATAAATATGCCAACAAAACCAGACAGAGCCATCGGCAATATGTGACTTGATTCTATGCTTGCCCAACCACCAATAAACCATGCCAAGCTAGTGAGCATCATTGCTGTACAACCCATGCGCCAGCGACTATAAGCAAATGAGCCTAAATGACGCGCAGGAGTCACCGATATTAAGCTAGAAATTGCCCATAAAGCGGCAGCAGTGAGGGCTAGCCATTCGTAGGTCATCGTGATTGTTCGTCCTTGAAAATGTTGCTTTGTTACGACTAAATGGCGTGTCTAATTAAAGTGGATTATTGCCACAAAAATGAGCTAGGTTGGGGATAAAGTGCAATCGCATTGGCGGGACAATCACAAAACACCCCATCGACACCGATATCCGCTAACCATTGCCAATCTTCAGGCTGATTAACGGTATACACAAATACCGACAAACCTAATTGCTTGGCATGATGAACGTAATCCTCATCCACAATATCCAGATCGAGGTTAATACTTGTCGCCCCCAGATCTTTGGCAAATTGCGATTTATCTATACCCTTTGAGGCACTTAGTGCGCCGAGTAACCATTGTGGTTGTTGTTGTTTTATCTGCTTTAACCAATCGTGCTTAAAGGACGAAATAATTAACTGATCAGCGTCGAAATTGCATTGTTCAAGCGCGAAATCAAGATGGTGATAAAGCAATTCAAGATGTTGAACCCCTTTGAGTTCAATGTTTAATGCACATTTTCCATCAATCAGTTTCAACACTTCGATTAAGGTTGGAATGGTTTCGGTTTTGGCCACTTTCACTTTTTTGAGTTTCTCAGCACTAAGCCAATGCAATTTACCAATATGGTCAGTGGTGCGATTAAGCCATTTGTCGTGGATCACCCAAAATTGACCATCGTGCTCCTGCACATCGATTTCAATTGCTTGGCAACCAACATCTAATGCAGCTTGAATGGCAGACAGTGTGTTTTCTGGATGAGTTGAGCGTGCGCCACGGTGAGCGATGATGAGCATAATAGTTAACCACCATTGTCAGTATTCATAACGGATATCATAAGTATATAAAAAAGGGTGAACATTTATCATGCTCACCCTGATTGGTTGTTCTTATATTATGTATTTATTTGGCAATATCGGTATTTTCAGCATTGTTTTCCGCTGCTTCAGACACATTGTTGTGAGCATAAGGCGTACCCAGTACGGTTTTTTCACCTTCTTGCATGCTGTTATCAAAGCGAATTGAGTCTTTAGAAAATAGGTTAATCACGGTTGAGCCTAATTTAAAGCGACCCATTTCCTCACCTTTTTTGATGGTGATAGCTTGTTCGCCTTCGTAGTTCCAACGATGCACCGACGATCCGGTTGGTGGGGTAATGGTGCCACCCCAAATGACTTCAATGCTGCCGACAATCGTTGCACCAACCAGTACTTGCGCCATTGGGCCAAACTCGGTATCAAAGATACACACTACACGCTCATTACGGGCAAATAAGTTCGGTACATTCGCGGCAGTTAATGGATTGACCGAGAATAAATCCCCTGGGACATAAATCATCTGACGCAGCACACCATCGCATGGCATATGGACGCGATGATAATCACTTGGTGATAGGTATAAAGTGGCAAACTCACCGTCAGTAAATTCTTCTGCTAATGTGGCATCGCCACCTAATAATTCTTGCGCAGAGAAGTCATGGCCTTTAGCTTGAATTAAACGACCATTTTCAATTGGGCCAAATTGACTTGTACGAGCATCTGCAGGGTGAACAATCACATTCTCACCTTCTGCAATTGGGCGCATGCCATCTTTAAGTTCACGAACGAAAAACTCGTTAAAGCTATTAAAATAAGCTGGATCAGAGTGAACAGCTTCATCCATGTTGACTTTGTATTGTTTAATAAACCAACGGATCACTGCTGTGCTTAAACTGCCCATTTTAGCAGAGGCTAATTTGCCCATTAGGCGAGTTAAACCATGTTGCGGGATCCAATATTGCAAAGTTACTTTAATTTTATCTATCACGTTGTTATCCATTCTTATCAGGGCTTTTCGGTTTGACTCTATAACAGAGTTAAATGAAAGGGACGATAGTATTATTAAAACTCGACCTCTGTCAGAGTTTTCATTTGACGTTACTTAATGTGAATTTTACAAATCTTTCTTGTTTTTAGAAAAGGTTCGATTGGCTTTATTTTCGCCCATGCTTTCGATAATACGATGGTAGTTATCAAAGCGAATACGATGAATCGTGCCTTTTTCGACAGCATCACGAATGATACAGCCAGGGTCATCATTATGCTTACAGTCGCGGAATTTACAGCCGCCTAAGTAAGGGCGAAACTCAATAAAGGCTTGTGTGACTGCATCAGCCTCTAAGTGCCATAAACCAAATTCACGCACCCCAGGTGAGTCGATTAAATCACCACCTTTAGGGAAATGATATAAACGTGCGGTAGTGGTGGTGTGTTGACCTAAACCGGAGTTCTCCGATACTTCCCCTTCGAGTATTTGCACTTCTGGGATCAGCGCATTGACTAGGCTGGATTTACCCACACCAGATTGACCAACAAAGATATTTAAGCGATCAATTAGAGCAGTTTGTAGCTGGTCTAAACCTTCTTCTGTTTCACGGCTGACGAATAATACCTCATAACCAATCGATTGATAATGACTGAGCGCTTTTTGATATTGTGCCAGCTCACCTGCTGGAATAAGGTCGGTCTTATTTAATACGATTAATGGTGCGATCTGTAAGGTTTCTGCTGCGATCAGGTAGCGATCGATAATGTTTAATGATAGTTCTGGCAAAACAGAAGCAACAATTACCATTTGATTGACATTTGAAGCAACTGGCTTAATTCCATCGTAATAATCAGGACGAACCAGAATAGAGGTTCTTGGTTCTACCGCCTCAACCACGCCTGAAATGCCCGCCATCGATTCTAAACCAGGGCGCCAAATAACGCGATCGCCCGTCACTAAGCTTTCAATGCCACGACGTAAATTACAACGATGGATCTCTCCGCTCTGTGTATCTTCGATATCGGCATGTTGACCAAAGCGAGTGATCACCAATCCTTTTTGCAATTCACCCAACATTTCATCATCCCATTGGATGGAATCTTCGCGTTTGAGGCGTTTGCTTTGATTAGTGCGTACTTGACGTACTTGACCTTTAGTCAGCTTTTTCTTCTTAGCCACAGGTAATATATATTCCGTAATAATTAAGAGGGTTTTGGATTTAACCCTAGCAGGGTATGATACACCTATTATGTCTTAAATAGACAATTCATCGAATAGGAAATGCTATGACACAGTCTCAAAATCCTAAGTTTCATCAAGATAACTTAATTTGGGTTGATCTTGAAATGACTGGATTGGATCCAGAAACGCATAAAATCATCGAAATCGCTTCGATTGTTACCGATAGCGAATTAAATATTTTAGCTGAAGGTCCAATGCTGGCTATCCATCAATCGGAACAAGAATTGGCAAAAATGGATGATTGGTGCACTAACACCCATACTAACAGTGGATTAGTGAAGCGTGTGCAAGAGACTACTGTGACAGAAGATGATGCAATTGCTCAAACTATTGCCTTTTTAGAGCAATGGGTACCAAAAGGGAAATCACCAATTTGTGGTAATAGCATTGGTCAAGACCGTCGTTTTTTATATAAACACATGCCATTGCTGGAAGAATACTTCCATTATCGCTACCTTGATGTCAGCACGATTAAAGAATTAACACGCCGCTGGCAGCCAGAAACTTTAGAGGGTTTCTCTAAAAGTGGCAGTCATTTAGCATTAGATGACATCCGTGAGTCGATTGCTGAATTGAAATATTACCGTTCAACAGTGTTTAAAATCTAACGCTTTTGCAGGCAATAAGAGCAATTTGTTTTATTTTCAATCAATCAAACGATTATTTTCATTTTTTTGCAAACTAGGGCTTGCATCAAAATCAAATGCTCTTATAATTCGCACCCCTAAACGGAGAAACTGTTTAGACCTGCGAATCTCTGAAATAGTGAGAAACGTTATGCGACACTAGCTCAGCTGGTAGAGCGCAACCTTGCCAAGGTTGAGGTCACGAGTTCGAGCCTCGTGTGTCGCTCCAAATTTTAAAACGAAATACGAGAGTGCTTGTGGCAGAGCACATCCTTGCCAAGGTTGAGGTCACGCCTAAGCCTTGAAGACCGGGAGTCTCGTGTGTCGCTTCAAATAAAAAGACTTTTAGTTTATGCGAATTTAATTTCGAAAGCTGGAAGTCTCTAGATTAGAGACTCGATTCTAATCAACTAAAAAAATCGGACGCGGGATGGAGCAGTTTGGTAGCTCGTCGGGCTCATAACCCGAAGGTCGTAGGTTCAAATCCTGCTCCCGCAACCACAATAGTTTTCATTGTTATTTTATAACGATGAGAGCACATAGTTTAACGCGACACTAGCTCAGCTGGTAGAGCGCAACCTTGCCAAGGTTGAGGTCACGAGTTCGAGCCTCGTGTGTCGCTCCAATTTCTTTTAAGAAAGATATTGGAAGGTAAAGTTCTCATTGTACTTAACAATGACATCCGGACGCGGGATGGAGCAGTTTGGTAGCTCGTCGGGCTCATAACCCGAAGGTCGTAGGTTCAAATCCTGCTCCCGCAACCACATTAGTTTTCATTGTTATTTTATAACGATGAGAGCACATAGTTTAACGCGACACTAGCTCAGCTGGTAGAGCGCAACCTTGCCAAGGTTGAGGTCACGAGTTCGAGCCTCGTGTGTCGCTCCAATTTAAAATGAAGTTGAGTTACTCAGTTTCTTTTAAGTGGAAGGTAAAGTTCTCATTGTACTTAACAATGACATCCGGACGCGGGATGGAGCAGTTTGGTAGCTCGTCGGGCTCATAACCCGAAGGTCGTAGGTTCAAATCCTGCTCCCGCAACCACATTAGTTTTCATTGTTATTTTATAACGATGAGAGCACATAGTTTAACGCGACACTAGCTCAGCTGGTAGAGCGCAACCTTGCCAAGGTTGAGGTCACGAGTTCGAGCCTCGTGTGTCGCTCCAATTTAAAATGAAGTTGAGTTACTCAGTTTCTTTTAAGTGGAAGGTAAAGTTCTCATTGTACTTAACAATGACATCCGGACGCGGGATGGAGCAGTTTGGTAGCTCGTCGGGCTCATAACCCGAAGGTCGTAGGTTCAAATCCTGCTCCCGCAACCACATTAAAAGATTTTGTGAAAACGCTATAGCTCGTCGGGCTCAGCACTTCATAAAATCGGCGAAGGACGTAGATTTAAACCCTGCTTCTGGAACCACATTAGTTTTCATTATTATTTTATAACGATGAGAGCACATAGTTTAACGCGACACTAGCTCAGCTGGTAGAGCGCAACCTTGCCAAGGTTGAGGTCACGAGTTCGAGCCTCGTGTGTCGCTCCAATTTGTAAACGAAACACGACGCGCTTGTGGCAAAGCGCACCCTTGTCAAGGTTGAGGTCATGCCAATACCTTGAAGATCAGGGAGCCTCGTGTGTCGCTCCAATTTGTAAACGAAACACGACGCGCTTGTGGCAAAGCGCACCCTTGTCAAGGTTGAGGTCACGCCAATACCTTGAAGATCAGGGAGCCTCGTGTGTCGCTCCAATTTTTAAACGAAACACGATATGCTTGTGGCAGAGCGCATCTTTGCCAAGGTTGAGGTCACACCTAAGCCTTGCCTCTTTGCTTAAAGAGAAGCAGGAACCTCGTGTAGCGTAATTAAAAATAAAAAACGATCTCATCTGAGATCGTTTTTTATTCCCTGCAATATAGTGATTTGTATACCGCGAATCGATTTCATCGTTAATCCATAATTAATGGATTATAGCTCTTTTTAGTTTGACTCCTTACCTTGATGTTAGTGTCACTTCTCAAGTTGTCATACTCTCAAAACGATTACCCGCTGTAAGCACCGTTTTTATTGGTGATGAAAAAGCTATCTACAAGTTTATCCACAGATTGATTTTTGTGGATAACTTGGTGTGTAAGTTGTTTTTTAGCCGTTGATATTTCGATATTCATTTGGATCTTTCTGGTTTTTAATAAATTAAAAAGCGAATGAAATTGTCATAAGTTATTGTTTTTTATATCAAAGAAAAAGTAACTGTATAAAAGATCAGGTTCAATAAAAGATCTTTATTTGATGTTTACTTGATCTTTATCATGAAATTTGAATGTGTTTAACTTTTCGTTACACCTTGTCACGTTGCCTATCTTGATACTTTTTCCACATTACAATTTTTTTTGAGATCAGTATCACTATCCTCGGCTTGGGCGTTAAGCATCGCGCGGTAAACCTTTCTCAATAATTCTGACTAACCGCTCCAATTTAATGTTTCTTACCGCGACTTCTTTTTTGTTGTCTTGCTGCTCTAAAGCCCAATGGATATGAACATCTAATAGCGCATTTAACCCTAACCTTGCATTTAAGGCGTCATAAATTTCGTTCTGATAAGGGGCATTGCCTAAAGCAATCGCGATATTTCTTAGCCATTGAATATGACCAATTCGGCGAATAGCAGAGCCTTCCATATTTTTTAGGAAAGCCGCTTCGTCCCATGTAAATAATCCGATGAGATTACTGTCATTAAATATAGGGCGTCGATGGAAACTGTCTTGTTCGGTAATATCGCCTTCACGGTTCCACGGGCAAACTAACTGGCAATCATCACAACCATAAATTCGATTACCCATCTTGCTGCGTAACTCTTCTGGGATCACGCCATCAAACTCAATGGTGAGATAAGAAATACATAGACGAGCATCCACCACGCCATCACTTAATATCGCCCCAGTCGGGCAAGAGGTGATACAAGCGGTACATTTTCCACATTGATTGCTCTGCGGTTCATCAACTGGAAGAGGAAGATCAATCAGTAGTTCACCTAAGAAAAACCAAGAGCCTTTATCTTTATCAAGAATAAGCGAGTGTTTTCCTGTCCAACCAAGTCCGGCTTTTTGAGCTAATGGACGTTCTAAAATAGGTGCGGAATCTACGAATGGGCGATAACCAAAAGCGCCAACTTCTTGTTCAATACGCTGACCGAGCTTTTTCAGTTGGTTACGCATTAATTTATGATAGTCACGACCTAATGAGTAACGACTAATATAAGCTTGGGTAGGATCGGCAAGGTTGGCGGCAAACTGGGCTTGCGGTGGAAGGTAATCCATTCGCACGCTGATCACTCGCACTGTGCCAGGGTGAAGTTTGGCCGGACGCGCACGCATCATGCCATGTCTTGCCATCCAGTCCATGTTGCCATGGTGACCTGCATCTAACCAGCGCTGCAGTTGAGCTTCATGTTCGGATAAATCGACATCACAGATCCCCACTTTTTGAAAGCCAAGCTCTTGGCCCCACTGTTTGATGTTTTGTGCAAGTTCGGTGTAATTCATGGCGGTTGGCTTTTAAGTGATAATCGAGGGCAGATTTTAACCAATCTAATCCAGGGTTGCGATGGCTCTTAATGGTTATTTATTAATTATATTCTTTCGCCAATCTTACTTGAGCCACTTCTTGCCAGAGTGCTCTTAATTCTGCATCTTGACCTTACTTGGGTATAGATAGCAGAATAAAGCGGATATTGAGTTAAATTCTGACACTTTGTTTAGAATTTATTGGCAATATGTAGAATAATGACGTGCTTAAGAGAATATTACTCTTAACACTGTATTTAAACTCTTTTTATACCCACTGAAATTGAAGCTTTATGTTGGTGGGTATATAGCGTTAGACCATTACCTTTTGATGAGCAAGAGTAACATGACAAAAATCAAACAAGCATTATTGATGGATGAAGCCGCTACTATAGATTTAGGGACTCAATTAGCCCATTTATGCTCACAACAAACTACGATTTATTTGCATGGTGATCTTGGTGCTGGAAAAACCACATTCAGTCGTGGTTTTGTTCGAGCATTAGGTCATCAAGGCAATGTAAAAAGTCCAACGTATACCTTAGTTGAACCTTATATATTAGATAAATGGCAGGTCTATCATTTTGACTTGTATCGCTTGGCCGATCCTGAAGAGTTGGAGTTTATGGGGATCCGAGATTACTTTACCCCAGATGCGATTTGTTTGGTTGAGTGGCCTGAAAAGGGCGAGGGCATTTTGCCGCTGGCCGATTTAGATATTGAATTGCGCTACATTGAAACCCATAGACAAGTGGTGTTGACCGCCAATAACGAATATGGACAATCTTTATTAAGCGAGCTGACGTTGTGATTAAATTAGTTAAGGCAAGAACCTTTTTTTTAGTCATGATACTGGCGGCATTGTCATCGACCGTATGGGCTAACTCTTTAAATACTATTCGTGTATGGCCCTCAGAAACCGATACCCGTGTTGTAATGGATATGGGAAGTGAACCCACCTTTAGTTATTTTACCCTCTCTGGGCCTAACCGTTTAGTCGTGGACATTAAAAACACCAGTTTAAAAACAAAACTACCCGTTAAAGTTACCGACAGCCCTATTTTGACTAAAATTCGTCGCAGTGGCGCGCCGGTTGCTTCAACTTATCGGTTAGTGTTTGAATTAAAATCGAAGCAAAATCCTGAAGTGTTTAAATTAGCCCCTACCGCCAATGGTCAATATGGTCATCGTTTGGTGGTGGATTTTAAACATGGATCAGCGGCAGTTAGCAACCAAAAATCAGGGCTAGTTAGCCATGCTTTGCCGGTAGTCGCTAAACCAACAGTAATAAAACCTGCGACTAAACCTCAAGCAATACCGAATACAGTGTCGAGAACTCCAACTCGAATTATAGTGGCGATAGATCCTGGGCACGGAGGCCAAGATCCAGGCTCTATTGGCCCAACCCGAAAATATGAGAAAAACGTCACGTTAGCGATCGCTAAAAAAGTGGTGAATGATCTTAATAAGAAGACCCCTAATATTCATGCGATATTGACGCGTAAAGGGGATTATTACGTTAACTTAAATGAACGTTCAGAGATCGCACGTAAGAATAAAGCGCTGTTATTAGTGTCAATCCATGCTGATAGTTACACCACATCAGGCCCGCGTGGTGCGTCGGTGTTCGTATTAAGTACTCGTCGAGCCAATACTGAAATTGGTCGTTGGGTGGTAAAAAAAGAAGAGCAATCTGAGTTATTGGGTGGTGGTGGTCTATTGCTAGCCAAAAATGCTCATGATAAAAACGTCAGCCAAACGGTACTCGATCTCCAATTTGGCTATTCACAAACTGAAGGTAACAAGCTAGCACTGCATGTGATCAAGCAATTGCGTCAAGTAACACGGATGCATACCTCTAAACCCGTTTATGCCAGTTTAGCGGTTTTGAAGTCTCCTGATATTCCATCAATCTTGGTTGAAACTGGTTTTATTTCCAATCCTGCGGAAGAGAAGTTATTGGTGCAAAACTATCATCAAAATCAACTTTCAGGAGCTATATCTAAGGCTATTCAGCAATACTTTAAAGATAACCCAGTACAAGGAGCAATGGTGGTTAATCATGCTTCTTCTGGCACTCACAAAGTAAAAAGTGGTGAATCGCTTTCGGTTATCGCTAAGAAATACAACACCAGCACAGCCAATCTAATGCAGTGGAATAACTTAAAAAGCTCGAGCTTAAAGGTGGGGCAGCAATTAAAAGTAACCGCACCAAGCACAACGGCTTCCACTTCAAGCACTCAAGCTTCTTCGTTGTCAATCGGTACGCAAGACATTACTCATGTGGTTCAACGTGGGGATTACTTAGGTAAAATAGCTGAAAAATACAATGTATCGATCAGACAAATTAAGGCACAAAACAACTTGCGCAGCAATACGCTAAAGTTAGGTCAGAAGCTTAAAATCGCGGTGCCAAAATCGACTAAGACCGTCACGCACCAAGTAAAAAGTGGTGAATATTTAAGTGGTATCGCACAAAAATATAACGTCAAGGTGAGCGAAATCCGTAAAGCCAATAATTTGCGCTCTGATAGTTTGGCGGTGGGTCAGAAGTTAACTATTCCTCAATAAGCAATAAGCAATAAACGATAATCTGAGATAGCGTTAAACATTAAACATTAAACATTAAACATTAAACGTTTGTTGAGGTATTAGTATTCATAGTGAAAATCAGTGGTGTAGCGATGGCAATTAAAATTTTACCAGCTCGACTGGCCAACCAAATCGCCGCTGGTGAAGTGGTAGAACGCCCTGCATCTGTGGTGAAAGAATTAGTTGAGAACAGTATTGATTCTGGTGCGACCCGTATTGATATTGATATTGAAAAAGGCGGTAGCAAGCTCATTCGAGTGCGAGATAATGGCTCGGGAATCGCCAAAGATGAATTGGGTTTAGCGTTAAGTCGCCATGCCACTTCAAAGATACACAGTTTAGATGACTTAGAAGCGATCATTAGCCTTGGTTTTCGCGGTGAAGCGCTGGCCAGTATTAGCTCGGTTTCTCGTTTAACCTTAACCTCGCGTATTGCCACTCAAAGCGAAGCTTGGTCTGCTTATGCTGAAGGGCGAGATATGACGGTGCAATTAACCCCAGCCGCTCACCCTATTGGCACCACAGTTGAAGTGGTGGATTTATTTTTTAATACTCCAGCGCGACGCAAATTCTTACGCACGGAAAAAACCGAATTTACCCATATTGATGAACTGTTAAAGCGAATTGCGCTCAGTTGCTTCGAGGTGTCGATTACCCTGCGTCATAACGGCAAAGTGATCCGCCAATATCGCGCGGCAAAAACCGATATTCAAATTGAAAAACGTATCGGCGTCGCTTGTGGTTCGAGCTTTATGCAGCATGCGGTGTCGATCGCTTTAGATCACAACGATCTCAAACTAAAAGGCTGGATCACTACTCCCGACGGTGCGCGCAGTCAAAGTGATTTGCAGTACTGCTATGTTAATGGCCGTATGATGCGAGATAAGCTTATTAATCATGCGATTAGGCAAAGTTACGAGTCGGCGCTGCGCCCAGATCAATTTGCCACCTATGTACTCTTTATTGAAATAGATCCACATCAAGTTGATGTCAATGTGCACCCTGCGAAACATGAAGTCCGTTTTCATCAAGCGCGCTTAGTGCATGATTTTATTTATCAAGCATTGCGCGATGGATTATCGCAAGTGGTCGATATTACCGCTCCTGCTATTGCTAAATCAGCGTATGCTAGCCCGCCTCAAGTGGATGAACAAACTGAACATTCATCTCAAAACGAGGATCTTCAGGGCCGAGATGACAGCGCGCAAGGTAAGCGCAATGCGAGCCAATACATTAGCGATCAGCGACAAGGTTATACTGTATCGACTCATCAGGCTTGGCAAACGGACGATCAAGATGAAAACTCGCGCCCTAATGCTAATGCTAATGCTAATACTAATACTAAAGCTCATTCGAGTCGCCCAAGAGCGTCATCGACAAGTTATCACCCTAAGCAATCAGAAGTCTATCGCGCCTTATTTCAAACACTCGACCCAATTGAAAAACCAGAATGCGTAGAGCAACCAGAAAATCACCAATCCAGTCATGCCTCAGAGTCAACTGAACCGAACATTATCACCAGTTTGGGTAAGTCTCTAGCGGTGGTGCAAGAGTGTTATTTGTTGATGCAAAATCCTCAAAGCTGTCTATTGGTGGATCTCAACAAGGCGGCGAGTTTAAAGATACAAGGCCAATTTTTGCTTAATGGCGAACCAAGCTTGAAAGCTCAGCCTCTATTGATCCCGTTAAGTCTTCCGCTATCGCTGGATTTGATAACGACCGCAGCAAGTCAGCATGCACTCTTAGCGCAACTGGGGGTTGAATTACAAGCCAAAGGGCAGCATTTAATGGTGGTGGGGGTACCACAACCGTTAAGACAACAGAATTTACAAATCTTGATCCCTGAGCTTTTAGGCTACCTTAACCGTCACCAATATGACAACCAAAGTGGTGGCGAAGAAATCACTTATCAGGCTTTGAGTTTATGGCTCACAAAACATATTAGTGTTACTCAGACTCGCTATACTTTATCGCAAGCCATTCAATTGGTGTCGGAACTTGAACAAATTTGGGGAACCGCTTTGCCATTACAACAATATAACTGGGTTCAACCCGTTGATTTTTCATCTACTCTAGCGGTGCTGCAATCATGAGCCAAACATTACCTTTAGCATTATTTTTGATGGGGCCGACAGCCTCAGGTAAAACCGAGCTGGCAATACGTTTACGTCAAAAGTATCCAGTGGAAATCATCAGTGTCGATTCCGCCTTGATTTATAAAGGTATGGATATCGGCACCGCTAAACCAGATGCTGCAGAACTGGCATTAGCGCCCCATCGATTGATTGATATTTTGGATCCTAGCGAATCTTATTCGGCGGCGGATTTTCGTCGTGATGCACTGCAACAAATGGCGGAAATTGTCGCGCAAGGCAAAATTCCATTATTAGTTGGCGGGACCATGTTGTACTACAAAGCACTGCTAGAAGGTTTATCCCCATTGCCAGCTGCCGATCCGGTTATTCGCCAACAAATAGAGCAGCAAGCACAAGATATTGGTTGGGAAGCACTGCACCAAGAGCTTGCCAGTATCGATCCAGTTGCAGCTAAAAGAATCCACCCGAATGATCCACAGCGTTTATCTCGTGCGTTAGAAGTTTTCCGTATTTCAGGTAAAACCTTAACTCAACTAACCGAGCAAAAAGGCGAGCCGATCCCGTATCGAGTCAAGCAGTTTGCGGTTATGCCGAAAGAGCGAGCGGAATTGCATCGTCGGATTGAGCTGCGATTTGAGAAAATGATCGAGGCAGGGTTTGAACAAGAAGTGAGCGGTTTACATCAACGCAGTGATCTACATCTTGATCTACCATCAATTCGGTGCGTAGGTTACCGACAAATGTGGGAATATCTTGATGGAAATGGCACACTAGATGAAGCGGTATTTAAAGGGGTGTGCGCTACTCGTCAATTGGCGAAAAGACAAATCACTTGGCTGCGTAGTTGGGGTGATTTAACTTGGCTAGACAGTGAAAAAATTGACGCATCAGTAGAAACTTTATCAAATGCGATAACCAGTGACGGCTGATCCGTGCATCTTACCGTGATTTGAGTATATACTGAGACTAATCAGTATGATTGCTACTTTGATCGCTGAAAGTAAGTATCTAGGAACTAACTAGCCTAGAAGATTCATTATTTTCAATATGAAGATAAAAATTCGGCAGTCGAGCCATTTTGCTCGTTAATGCACAACTTCTTCTATTTTAGATGAAGTCTTAGCACTGCTTTTATTGTGTGACCACTTTCTTGTATCGGTTTTTTGTAACTTGATGCGTAGCAAAGTGAGATTAGCTAAAAATAAAATAACAAATAAATAAGGAAGAAAAACATGGCTAAGGGGCAATCTTTACAAGACCCATTCTTGAATGCATTACGACGTGAACGTATCCCAGTTTCAATTTATCTCGTTAATGGTATTAAGCTGCAAGGACAAATTGAATCATTCGATCAATTTGTTATCTTGTTGAAAAACACCGTCAGCCAAATGGTTTATAAACATGCCATTTCAACGGTTGTTCCTGCCCGCGCGGTGAGTCACCATACGACTGAGCGTCCGGCGCAGCAAGAGAAACCACAGCAAGATAATTCAGAAGATTAAGACTATTTTATTACCAAAACTAAGGAGCGAACTACTTGTTTGACCGTTATGAATCTGGTGAACAGGCAGTGCTTGTTCATATCAACTTCACCCAAGAAGGTGAGTGGGAAGATCTCAGAGAATTTGAAATGCTGGTTTCTTCCGCTGGGGTTAATAAGTTACAGGTTGTGACAGGTAGTCGCCAATCCCCGCATGCTAAATATTATGTAGGGAGCGGCAAAGCACAAGAGATTGCCGATACAGTGCAAGCTCAAGGTGCTGAAATTGTTATCTTTAATCATGCATTAACACCGGCGCAAGAGCGTAACTTAGAAATGTTGTGCCAGTGTCGAGTACTTGACCGTACCGGCTTGATCTTAGATATCTTTGCTCAGCGCGCTCGAACCCATGAAGGTAAAATGCAGGTTGAATTGGCGCAGTTGCGTCATTTATCGACGCGTTTGATCCGAGGCTGGACCCACTTAGAGCGTCAAAAAGGCGGGATTGGCTTACGTGGACCGGGTGAAACTCAACTAGAAACGGATAGACGATTACTGCGTGAGCGAATTAAAGCCATTTTGCGTCGTTTAGCTAAAGTTGCAAAACAACGCGAACAGGGCCGAAAAGCCAGGCAGAGAGCTGAAATTCCGACCGTTTCATTAGTTGGTTATACCAATGCGGGTAAATCGACGTTATTCAATCGAATTACTGAAGCCGGAGTGTATGCTGCCGATCAGTTATTTGCGACATTGGATCCCACGTTACGTAAAATCGAACTAGAAGATGTGGGCGATGCAATCCTAGCCGATACGGTTGGTTTTATTCGTCACCTTCCTCATGATCTAGTTGCAGCATTTAAAGCGACCTTGCAAGAGACGCAAGAAGCAGACATTTTGTTACATGTTGTCGATGCCAGTGATGAGCGTTTTCGTGAGAACATTCATGCGGTTGATGTGGTTTTAGAAGAAATTGATGCGCATGAAGTACCGTCACTGTTAGTGATGAACAAAATTGATAGTATGGATGGACAAAAACCAAGAATAGATCGAGATGAAGAAGGTCTTCCTCGTGTGGTTTGGGTTTCTGCCATGAATGGAATTGGCTTAGATTTGTTGTTTACCGCGCTTACTGAGCGTTTGGCGACACAAATTGTTCAATATCAGCTGTGTATTCCACCTATGCATCAAGGACGTATTCGTAGTTTATTCTTTCAAATGAATGCGATCCAAGCAGAAGAGTACGATCAAGATGGTAACTTATTGATTGATATTCGAATGCAACAAGTTGATTGGTTAAAATTAGAAAAAAGAGAAGAGGTGGTTTTGAGTGACCTTATCGTCACAGACTTAACTACTACAATATGATATCAAAACAGCGATATTATTAAGTGGTTTACGACTAATGGTTTGATTAAAAACTATTTTGTATGAACTTTTTATTATTAATGATTGGTATGAACGTCATATCTACACGATGGAGCTTTCTAATGGCGTGGAACGAGCCTGGAAATAACAACGACAATAATGGCAGCGATAAAGACCCTTGGGGTAAGAATAAAAATCGCGGCGGTCGAGATCAAGGACCACCTGATTTGGATGAGGTGTTTAATAAACTCAGCCAAAAATTAGGTGGAACATTCGGTAAAAAAGGAAATGGAAAACCACTCTTTGGTGGCGGCGGTGCAATGGGCTTTGGTGCTATTGCTCTGATCGCAGTCTTAATCTGGGTTTTCTCTGGCTTCTATACCGTTGGTGAAGCTGAGCGCGGTGTGGTACTTCGCTTAGGTAAGTATGAGAAAATGGTTGACCCTGGTCTAAACTGGCGTCCTCGTTTTATTGATGAAGTGACGCCTGTTAACGTACAAGCGATTCGTTCATTACGCGCTAGCGGTCTCATGCTAACCAAAGATGAAAACGTGGTAACGGTAGAAATGGGGGTTCAATACCGAGTATCAGACCCTTATAAATACCTATATCGCGTAACCAATGCTGATGACAGCCTACGTCAAGCAACCGATTCTGCGCTTCGTGCCGTAATTGGTGATTCTTTGATGGACAGCATTCTAACCAGTGGTCGTCAGCAAATTCGTCAAACCACAGAAGAAACGTTAAACCAAATTATTGATAAGTACGATATGGGTCTAACGGTAACGGACGTTAACTTTCAATCTTCTCGCCCACCAGAGCAAGTAAAAGATGCCTTTGATGATGCGATTGCAGCTCGAGAAGATGAAGAGCGTTTCATTCGTGAAGCCGAAGCGTATAAAAATGAGATTTTACCGAAAGCAACCGGTCGTGCCGAGCGCTTGAAGAAAGAAGCTCAAGGTTATACCGAACGCACAGTGAACGAAGCATTAGGTCAAGTGGCTCAGTTTAATAAACTATTGCCTGAATACAACGCGGCGCCAAAAGTAACGCGTGATCGTCTGTATCTTGATGCGATGGAAAAAATCTACACCCGCAGTTCGAAAGTGCTGATTGATTCTGAGTCATCTGGCAACATGTTGTATTTACCGATTGATAAGTTAATTTCGGACGCTAAATCAAAACCAGCGAAAGCCCGCACCGGAGATAAATCCTCTTCTGAGTATGATGGCATTCAGCTAGATGCAAGCAAACCAAATGGTGATGAAACTGATCAACATTCAAGTTCGACTTCAACACGTAAAGGGAGATTCTAAACATGCGTAAGTTATTTATCCCTTTAGTGGCGATTTTAATTGTTGTGACACTGATGTCAGTGTTTGTTATTCCTGAAGGTGAGCGCGGAATCGTGATCCGTTTTGGACGAGTGCTTAAAGATACCAATGATGTGTCTTCAAGAATTTATCCACCAGGTTTGCATATTAAAATGCCTTTCTTTGATAACGTCAGAACGCTCGATGCTCGTATCCAAACTATGGATGGCAAAGCGGATCGTTTTGTTACATCAGAGAAAAAAGACGTCATCATTGATACCTATGTAAAATGGAAAATCAGTGACTTTGGTAAGTATTACCTAGCCACTGGTGGTGGTAACGCATTAACAGCAGAAGCATTGCTTGAGCGTAAAGTGACTGATGTTCTTCGTTCTGAAATTGGTTCGCGTGAAATTAAGCAAATTGTTTCTGGTCCTCGTAGTGAGATCGTTGCAGCAGATACCATTAAAGATGATGAAGGGTTGCCAGAATCAGCTAAAGAAGCATTAGAAGTTGATGGTGAACGCGATAAGATCATGCAAGATGTATTGGATGATACGCGTGATAGTGCAATGAAAGATTTAGGGGTTGAACTGGTTGACTTCCGTATGAAGAAAATCAACTTACCTGATGAAATCAGCGAATCTATTTATCGTCGTATGCGTGCTGAACGTGAATCTGTTGCTCGTAAGCACCGTTCTCAAGGTCGTGAAAAAGCCGAAATCATTCGTGCTCAAGCGGAACTTGAAGTGGCAACTACACTAGCAGAAGCGGATAAAACAGCTCGAGTGACTCGTGGTAACGCTGATGCAAAAGCGGCGGCGATTTATGCACAGTCGTACCAAAAAGCACCTGAGTTTTATAGCTTCTTGCGTTCACTTAAAGCTTACGAGAAATCGTTTAGCAATAAGAGCGACTTGTTAGTACTCGATCCTAAGAGCGACTTCTTCAAGTACATGAATGCCAGTGATGGACGTAAAACTGACAAATAATTATCTATTGATGAATACTCAATCAATATCGATATAAACTAGGGAGCCGAATTGGCTCCCTTTTTTTCATGAAATCTATGATGATAAATCGTAGACAAAATATGAGTAATGAACATGACATCTTTATTAATAGCGCTAGGCTTGGTATTGGTTTTTGAAGGTTTAGGCCCAGCATTTGCACCAAAAGCATGGCGTAATATGGTGGCTCAAGTCGCTCAACTGCCAGATGCTCAATTAAGGCGAGTGGGTGGCGCATTAGTGGTTGCCGGTGGGGTAATGGTATTTATGTTGGTAAAGTAGTAGTGATTAACGCTGATATATCATTGATACCAGCCACAACATACTGTCAAGTAAGAAAAAATCAGCAAAAAATGAAACTGCATAAAAATTCATCTAAAAAATGACTGCAACAACGATTGTTGGTATGCTAGAATCCTTTTTTAACTAGCAAGCAGATTTAAAAATGGCAAATAACGTAGTCGTTCTAGGCACCCAATGGGGTGACGAAGGTAAAGGTAAAATAGTTGACCTTTTAACTGAAGATGCAAAATATGTGGTTCGCTATCAAGGCGGTCACAATGCAGGTCACACTCTAGTCATTGACGGTGAAAAAACCGTTCTTCACTTAATTCCATCAGGTATTCTACGCGACAATGTGAAATGCATTATCGGTAATGGCGTAGTACTGTCACCTGACGCTTTATTAAACGAAATGAAACCGCTTGAAGCGCGAGGCATTCCTGTTCGTGAACGCCTATACATTTCTGAAGCTTGTCCTCTCATTCTTCCTTACCATATTGCTTTAGACCAAGCGCGTGAACTCGCTCGCGGTAAAAAAGCGATTGGTACAACCGGTCGTGGTATCGGTCCTGCTTATGAAGATAAAGTATCTCGCCGCGGTTTACGCGTTGGCGATCTATTTGATATGGAATCTTTTGCAGAGAAACTAAAAGAAGTAATGGAATACCATAACTTCCAATTAGTGAACTACTACAAAGTAGAAGAAGTGAACTACGAAGAAGTACTTGAGCAAGTGAAAAGCTATGCTGATCTACTAACTTCTCTTGTTATCGATGTAACCGATGAGCTGGATGCTGCTCGTAAACGTGGTGATAAAATCATGTTTGAAGGCGCACAAGGTACATTACTTGATATCGACCATGGTACTTACCCATACGTAACTTCTTCAAATACTACCGCTGGTGGTGTTGCTGCAGGTTCTGGTTTTGGTCCGAGTCACTTAGGTTACATCTTAGGTATCGCGAAAGCGTACTGTACTCGTGTAGGTTCAGGTCCGTTCCCGACTGAATTATACGATGGTATTGATAAGCAAGATCCAATTGGTAAACACCTTGGTACTGTTGGTCACGAATTTGGTGCAACCACGGGTCGTTTACGTCGTACTGGTTGGTTTGATGCGGTTGCGATGCGTCGTGCGGTGCAACTAAACTCAATTACCGGTTTCTGCTTAACTAAGCTTGACGTTCTTGATGGTTTAGAAGAACTTAAAATCTGTACTAGCTACCAAATGGAAGATGGTTCAGTAATGAACGTGTCTCCATTAGCGGCTGATGCATTTGAGAAAGCGACTCCAATTTACGAAACCATGCCAGGTTGGTCTGAAAATACTTTCGGTGCTAAATCAATCGATGCGCTTCCACAAGCTGCTCTTGATTACATCAAACGTATTGAAGAATTAACTGGTGTGCCAGTGGATATCGTTTCAACGGGTCCAGATCGTAACGAAACTATCGTTAAGGTTCACCCATTTAACAGCTAATACTTGCTCCAATCTTCTGTGATTGGTTTTCAATGTATTTAAGTTAAATGAACAATCAAAAAAGCCGACGTATAATGCGTCGGCTTTTTGTTATCTAAAATATTACAGTACTTTGTGTGGTCCGAAGCATTCATAGTGAATACGATCTTCGCTGACACCTAATGCTAATAATTGCTTAGCAACATGCTGCATAAATACCACAGGGCCACAGAAGTAGAAATCGGTTTTATCCCAATCTATATCGGCTTTAATTTGGTTTAAATCGATCAGACCGTCAAGATGTTCAATTTCGTCATCTTTTTCTTGATACCAAGTGTATTGATTCAAGTTAACGGTTTGCTGGGTAAGCTCATGTAGGCGAGCTTTAAAACCATGACGCTGGCTATTATCTGCTGCATGCAACCAATGGATCGGTGCGCTGTGAGTTCCTTTAATCGCTTCTAACATCGCCATCATTGGCGTAATACCAACACCGGCTGAAATGAGCGCGATAGGGGTATTTGGTTCTGTGGTTAAGAAGAAGTCTCCAGCTGGCGCAGCTAACTGAACGCTATCGCCAACATTAATACTGCTATGCAGGTGATTTGAAGCAATACCTTGATCTTCACGTTTAACTGAAATGCGGTAAGTTTTGCCATTTGGCGCATCTGACAAGCTGTATTGACGAATTTCTTGGTTATCAAACTTATCTGAGTTTAGGTAAATACCGATATACTGCCCAGGCTTGTAACCTACCACCGTATTATCATCAACTGGTGCAAACACAAAGCTGGTGATCACTTCGCTTTCGACGATTTTTTCGATGACTTTGAATTCACGGGTACCACGCCAACCGCCACTTTGGCTTTCGGTTGCTTGGTAGATTTCTTCTTCACGAGTAATAAATACGGTAGCTAACAGGCCATAAGCTTCAGCCCAAGCATCAATCACCGCTTGTCCTGGGCTCATTAATTCATCAATGGTTGCCAGTAAGTGACTACCAACAATTTGATATTGCTCGGCGGTAATATTAAAGCTAGTGTGCTTTTGGGCAATTTTTTCAACCACTGGCAATAGAACTTCAATATTCTCAATATTGCTGGCATAACCATAAATCGCATTAAATAGCGCTTCACGTTGGCTGCCACTTTCTTGGTGGGTGAGATTGAAGATATCTTTCAGTTCTGGATTATGCGATAGCATGCGATCGTAAAAGTGCGCAGTAAGAGCCGGACCCGCTTGTTCGATCAGCGGAGCGGTAGATTTTACGATGTCGATAGTAGATTGAGTGAGCATTGTTAGAACACCTTTATAGTTATATGGACGATTACTTTGTAAGTTGTATCTAAAATGTATCTTTTAGTCAAATGAATATTTATAATGAAGTCACATCAGCAAGATGACCTTGAGGTTAATTAAGCGTATATTGAACACATTCAACAGGAGATAGTATGCAATTAACCACTTTTACCGATTATGGACTGCGGGCGCTAATTTATTTAGCCTCACTACCTGAAGGTGAAAAAACCAATATCAACACCGTAAGCCAAGTTTTTAATGTGCCTAAAAATCACATGATCAAAATTATCAATAAATTGGCTCAGCTTGGTTATATTACCACGATCCGTGGTAAAAATGGTGGGATCTTGCTCGGGTTACCGGCAAAAGATATTATTATTGGCCAAGTGGTACGCGGTATTGAACCAATGCAGTTAGTTAATTGTGCTCCTGAAGCGTGTCATATTACTTCTGCTTGCCGTTTAAAAAGCCATATTGCCAAAGCAAAACAAGCTTTTATTGCTGAACTCGATAAAGTGACACTGCAAGATCTCTTAGCGGATAATGACGAATTACTTTTGTTTTTAACGCCAGTTTAAGAATATAGGCCGTTTTTTTCGCTATTTTTGTCATTTTCCAAACCATTTCTGTAGCTTAATGCTGCTGTCAGATATAATCATAATTACACTTTGCGTCTATAAGCAGGTTTGTCATGTCCGAACGTCCCGAAATAATTGATCCTTTTGCCAAGCGAGAATCAGAAAAATACGAAAACCCCATTCCGAGTCGAGAATTCATTTTATCGTTCTTAACTAAGGCGAATGTGCCGATGAATCGTAATGATCTCTTCGAAGCGCTAAATTTAGCAGGCGAAGATAATTATGAAGGACTGCGCCGTCGTTTACGTGCGATGGAGCGTGATGGTGAATTAATTTTCACTCGTCGCCAATGTTACGCCGTACCTGAAAAAATCGATCTGATTAAAGGTACCGTCATCGGTCATAAAGATGGCTTTGGTTGGGTGCGCCCAGACGGTAGCGTAGGTAAAGATAACGATGTCTTGTTACCATTTCATCAAATGCGCACTATTATCCATGGCGATTACGTATTAGTGCAACCCAATGGCGAAGATAAGCGTGGCCGTAAAGAAGGGCGTTTAGTGCGCATTCTTGAAGCGCGTAAAACTAACTTGGTTGGCCGCTTCTTTATGGAAGATGGCCATGCTTACGTGGTATCTGATGACTCTCGTATTTGCCAAGATATTCTCATTCCTGAAGAGTTTCGTGCTGGGGCTCGTATGGGCAACGTGGTGATCGTTGAGCTGACCGCTCGTGCCACTCGTTCACGCGCCATGATGGGTAAAGTCATCGAAGTATTAGGCGAAAATATGGCGCCAGGTATGGAGATCCAAATTGCGATCCATACTCATCAAATCCCCAATGAATGGCCACAAGCAGTTGAGCAACAAGTTAAAAATTTAGCCGAAGAAGTACCAGAAGAAGCGAAACAAGGTCGAGTTGATTTACGTGATTTACCGTTAGTGACCATTGATGGCGAAGATGCGCGTGATTTTGATGATGCCGTTTATTGCCAAGCTAAAAAAGGTGGTGGCTGGCGTTTATGGGTGGCAATTGCTGATGTAAGTTATTATGTTCGCCCTAAAACATCCCTCGACAAAGAAGCGATTAAGCGCGGTAACTCGGTTTACTTCCCTGCGCAAGTGGTGCCGATGTTGCCAGAAGTTCTGTCCAACGGCTTATGTTCACTTAACCCTCAAGTAGATCGCTTATGTATGGTATGTGAAATGACCATTTCAGCGGCGGGTAAGCTGTCGGGTTATAAGCATTACGAAGCAGTAATGAACTCTCATGCTCGTCTTACCTACAACAAGGTTGGGGCAATTTTAGATGGCAATCAAGAGCTGCGTGAGCGCTATTCAAAAGTGGTGCCGGATCTCGAGCAGTTGCATAAGATGTATCAAGTGCTGAAAGTAGCGCGTGAACAACGTGGCGCTATTGAGTTTGAAAGCACCGAAACGAAGTTTATCTTTAATGAATTACGCAAGATCGATCGCATTGAACCTGTAGTGCGTAACGATGCGCATAAGATCATTGAAGAATGTATGATCTTAGCCAATATCGCTTCAGCAACGTTTGTTGAAAAAGCCAAAGAGCCGGCTTTGTATCGCGTGCATGATACTCCGGGTGAAGAGCGCCTCACGGGTTTTCGATCTTTTCTTGGTGAACTCGGTTTAGGTTTAACTGGCGGATTAACCCCAACACCAACCGATTATGCCGCCTTGATCCAATTGATTGCCGAGCGTCCAGATAAAGAGCTTATCCAGACCATGTTGCTGCGTTCAATGAAGCAAGCGGTGTATAACCCAGCTAACGGTGGTCACTTTGGTTTAGCGTTGCAACGTTATGCACACTTTACCTCGCCAATTCGTCGCTACCCAGATTTGCTGCTGCATCGTGCGATTAAGTATCTCATCTCTCAAGGCGAAAGTTCATCAACCGGTGGTCATCACTATAACGTTGATGAAATGGACTTTTACGGTGAGCAATGTTCAACCACAGAGCGTCGCGCCGATGATGCTACCCGTGATGTATCCGATTGGCTTAAATGTGAATACATGCAAGATCATGTCGGTGAAGAGCTTGATGGCGTGATCGCAAACGTGACCGGTTTTGGTTTCTTTGTGCGTTTAAGTGATTTGCATATTGACGGCTTAGTGCATATTTCATCGCTGGCCAATGACTACTATCAGTTTGATCCTATGGGTCAACGCTTAGTCGGTGAAAGCTCAGGCCTGATTTATCGCTTAGGTGACACTGTTAAGGTGAAGGTTTTAGCGGTGAATCTTGAAACCCGTCAAATTGATTTTGAAATTGTTGGCAGCAGCCGCGAAGTGCGTGGTAAAGGCAAAACCGCCAAGAAACGCGCCGCGAATGCAGATAAAAAAGAAATCAGTAAAAAGAAACAAGCGGTAAAAGCCAATAAGCCAGGCAAAAAAGCCAAGCCTTTAATTGAACCGACTAAGCGACCGGAAGAAACATTAGGCAAACCGGCGAAAAAGAAAAAAGCCAAGCGTAAGCCAAAAGAGGCGGGTAAACCTGGCACTAAGCCAAAAAGCAGCAAACCGTCGGCGTCGAAGCGCGCGAGCAGTAAGTAATATTATTTTCAGTCATTAGGATCGATCACTAAGATCGATCCATAATTAATATGGGGTCGATGATCGACCCACAAGGTAGACCATGAGTAACGAATTTATCTTTGGCATCCACGCCATCAATGCGGTTCTAGAAAAAGATCCTGCGCGCTTAATTGAAGCTTTTGTTTTAAAAGGCCGTGAAGACGACCGTTTAATGCCGGTAATTAACCAACTAAAGAAGTATGGTATTTCGGTACAGCAAATGGGGCGTAAAGCGTTAGATGACAAGTCTGAAGGGGCTAACCACCAAGGTATTATCGCTAAAGTAAAACCGGCTAAACAGCTGAATGAGAATCATCTTGATGACATTATGATCGCTTACAAAGCCAAAGGTGAGCATCCGTTATTATTGGTGCTCGACGGTGTGACGGATCCGCATAATCTAGGCGCTTGTTTGCGTAATGCCGATGCGGCAGGTGTTGCCGCGGTTATCGTACCCAAAGATAAGTCAGCGCCATTAACCGGTACAGTAAGTAAAGTCGCGTGTGGCGCGGCAGAAAGTGTTCCATTTGTGCGTGTCACCAACTTAGCTCGCACGATGCGCGCGCTGCAAGAGCAAGGTGTCTGGTTTGTGGGTACAGCGGGTGAAGCGACCCAAGATATCTATCAAGCAAAATTAACAGGACCTTTGGCGATTGTGATGGGCGCAGAAGGTGATGGAATGCGTCGTTTAACTCGTGAAACCTGTGATGATTTAATCAAGATCCCAATGGCAGGTAGTGTTTCAAGTTTGAATGTATCGGTTGCCACTGGCGTATGTTTATTTGAAGCGGTAAGACAACGCTTGGCAAAATAAGCCATCATTGAAGCAATGCTATACACAAAAAAGCGATCCGGTTGGATCGCTTTTTTTATGGCTGAAATAACCAGCAAGTTGACTATAGCAGTCCGACCTCTTTGTAATAACGGATCGCTCCAGGGTGAAGTGGCACTGAAATCCCATCTTTGACCATATTCTGCTTTTTTAAATGGGCAAATGCCGGGTGCAGACGTTTGAATATCTCAAAGTTTTCAAATACCGCTTTGGTTATTTGATAAGCGGTTTCATCGGGCAGTTCGGTGCTGGTGACGACGGTTGATAGTACCCCAAAGGTTTTTATGCTGTCTGGATTGTTAGGGTAAATTCCGCCAGGTATGGTGGTGTAAGTATAAAATGCACTGCGTTTAACAATATTATCTACCCCTTTTCCGACCACCGGAATCAGTTGGGCTTTACAGGTTTGGGTGGCTTCTTTAATTGAAGCATTGGGGTGGCCAAGAAAAGCCACAAAAGCATCGATTTGATTATCACATAATGCTTTAGCGCGATGAGAACCCGCGAGAGCTTGGGTTGAGGCAAAGCTATCATCATCCCATTTTGATTGTGCCATTAAAATATTCATAGTGGCGCGATCGCCCGAACCATTGCCGCCTAAACTGACTCGCTTATTTAATAAATTGGGTAGGCCATGAATGGCTGAGTCTGAGCGCACTAATAAATTAAAAGGTTCGTTATACAAAGAGAACAAAGCGCGCTGCTCTTTATAGGCTCCTGCACTGGCAAAAGGACCACTGCCATGATAGGCGTAGTATTGCCAATCAGCTTGAGTGATCGCGATATCAATATCTTGCGCTTGCAGCTGAGTGAGATTATCGATTGAACCATTACTGGATTCTACCGAGCAGCGAATATGATGTTGTTTACGACCTTTATTGATTAACTTACAGATAGAAGCGCCAGCAGGATAATAGACACCCGAGACCGAACCGCTACCAATGGTGATAGAGGTATTTTCTTGGGCGTGTAAAGCGGAGCTAATCACTAATAAGGCAGACGCGAGCCATAACCAGCAAAAGCGCAGAGGTGAATCAGGTGAAATCATCGTAACGATCCTTGTCGTTTTAACCATAAATAACGCAATCCATCGCGTTAAGTCCTTGCTGCTAGAGTTGAAAACCAAAGGGCTCTACAGGGAATAACAAGGTACACAGTTATCCTAAAGGCAAATGTCATGGAAGGGGTAGAAAAAAACGAGAAAAGTTGTGTATTTGAGAAGGCGTTCACGTCATGAACGCCAATATTGCTTTAGTCGGCGTATTCGAATAAATCACAAACAGAATCAAACAGTTGCTTTGTAGTATAATTCATTGTCGGGGTGATAAAAATGGTATCATCGCCAGCCACTACGCCAAGAATGCCTTCTGACTTACCTAGTGAGTCCAATAAACGCGCGATAAGTTGCGCTGCGCCCGGGCCAGTATGGATCACTACGAGCGCATCATTGTGACCAACATCGAGTACTAATTCTCGTAATGAGCTTGATACTGTTGGCACCCCGAGCTCAGCAGGTAAGCAGTACACCATGTCCATTTTGGCGTTGCGGGTACGAACGGCGCCAAACTTAGTTAGCATGCGAGAGACTTTAGATTGGTTGATATTATCGAAGCCTTCTTCTTTAAGGGCATCGACAATTTCGCCTTGTGAGCCAAAACATTCTTCTTTCAATAATGATTTGAATGAACGGACGAGTTGATCTTGTTTATCGCTATTTCGCATGAGACACATCTTTAATTTACATAGAATTGCATTATTTTCGCATAGAAAGGCACTTTGTGCCAATAAGAACTGGTGGCGGAGTTAACGAAAAAGAAAAATTGAAATGTAATATATATTATTGAGATTTTAATCACTGACCTAATATCCTTTATACCTGAAAATAAGAGGTCAGATGAGGGGAAGATCTCAAACTAAAGGTTAATGAATTGTAATCAATATGTCTATGTTGTAGTTTGTTTTTAGTCACTTTATTGACGTAATTATAAAATTGTTTTCCAAAGGAGAAGGTTTATGAAAGTAGCGGTAATTGGTGCTGCAGGTGGTATCGGACAAGCATTGGCTTTATTGCTTAAAAATGGCTTGCCAGCAGGTTCAGATCTTGCATTATATGATATTGCACCAGTAACCCCAGGGGTTGCGGCTGATCTTAGTCATATTCCAACCCCTGTTTCGATTAAAGGTTACGCTGGCGTTGACCCTACACCGGCACTGGAAGGTGCGGATGTGGTGCTGATTTCTGCAGGTGTGGCGCGTAAGCCCGGCATGGACCGTTCTGATCTTTTTAATGTTAATGCCGGTATTGTTAAGTCATTAGCAGAAAAAATTGCGGTAACTTGCCCTACAGCGTGTGTCGGTATTATTACTAACCCTGTTAATACTACGGTTCCTATTGCCGCAGAAGTATTAAAGAAAGCGGGGGTTTACAATAAAAACCGTTTATTTGGTATTACTACTCTTGACGTTATTCGTTCAGAAACCTTTGTGTCTGAATTAAAAGGGGTATCTCTTGACGGTCTAGAAGTACCGGTTATTGGTGGTCACTCTGGTGTGACTATTCTGCCATTACTTTCACAAGTGAAGGGCGTTGAATTTAGCACGGAAGAAACCGCAGCATTAACTAAGCGTATTCAAAATGCCGGTACTGAAGTGGTCGAAGCTAAAGCGGGTGGCGGTTCAGCTACACTGTCGATGGGCCAGGCGGCTTATCGTTTTGGTCTGTCTTTAGTTAAAGCGCTACAAGGCGAGCAAGGTATTGTTGAATGTGCATATGTTGAAGGTGATGGCGCAAATGCCCGTTTCTTCGCTCAGCCTATTCGTTTAGGTAAACAAGGGGTTGAAGAGATCTTAAGCTATGGTGAGCTAAGTGATTTCGAACAACAAGCTTTTGATAGCATGCTAGAAACACTGAAGAGTGATATTGCCCTAGGTGAAGAGTTCGCTCAATAATATAGCAGACGAACCTACACAAGTATTTTAGAAAAACAAAACCCCGTGATGGCTTAAACCGTCACGGGGTTTTATTTTAATCTCGTTCGCTATTTATGGTCACGAAGCCTAAGGCCGGAAACCTAAAGCTAATAGCAATTCCATTTAATATTTGCTCAATTTGAATACGCCGAAAAGACGCTAATCCGTCCTTGGTCGCTTGAGATAAAGGTTATCCATGGTCTTTGACACTTTTCTCTGTACTCAATTTTGAACGGTCATTAAATTTATAGAATTGCTATAAAGCTAAAAACGGAAGCTATTTTGTTCTTCTCACTGCCATATGCGCTAGTGTGATCAGTGCTTGCTTATATTCAGACTCCGGAACGACCGCTAGCTCTGCAATCGCTTTATCGGCTTCTTGCTCGGCGCGTTGAGTGGTGTACTCCAGTGAGCCAGTTTGATGCATCGCATCCATAATGGCATCGAGCTTTTCCATTCCATTCGAGTGCTCAATCGCTTCACGGATCATGGTTGCTTGTTCCGGAGTACCATTACGCATCGCGTAAAGCAGTGGCAGCGTCGGTTTGCCTTCAGCAAGGTCATCACCGACATTTTTTCCCATCTCTTTACCATCAGACGTATAGTCCATTACATCATCAATTAATTGGAATGCAGTACCTAAATAACGACCGTAGTTTTGCAGCGCAGTTTCGGTTTGTTGCGGGGCGTTAACCAAAAGGGCACCGATTTGAGTGGCCGCTTCAAATAAACGTGCAGTTTTCGAATAGATGACCTGCATGTAGCTTTCTTCTGTGGTATCTGGATTATTGCAGTTCATTAATTGCTGAACTTCGCCTTCGGCTATTACGTTTACCGCATCACTCATTAGCTTGAGGATTTCCAAAGAGCCTAAAGCGGTCATCATTTGGAATGAGCGAGTATAGATGTAATCTCCGACCAGAACGCTAGCAGCATTACCAAATGCCGCATTGGCGGTTTCCTTGCCACGGCGCATATCAGATTCATCGACAACGTCATCGTGCAGTAACGTCGCGGTATGAATGAATTCTACAAATGAGGCGGCGGTAATGTGGTCTTGACCTTGATAACCAAGCGCCTTGGCTGAAATAAGCGCGAGCAAAGGGCGAATTCGTTTGCCACCACTACTGACAATGTAAAAGCCTAATTGGTTAATTAGGCTTACATCTGAATTGAGTTGAGCGTGAATGGTTTCATTCACTTTGGTCATGTCATCAGAAGTCAAGGCTTGGATAGCAGTAAAATCCATATTCATTCCAGCGAAAGTTAAGCGTGATATATCCCCATGTTACTTGAAGCCACCGTTTGTTTGATTAACGGTGAATCAGTCAGAAAGTCGAAGCAAATAAGACATATCCGAGTGTTACTTCAATTGGTTTGGGGGATAAATGAAAATAATGTTGGATTCTACACTAAAAAATATTGATAAACACGGCTCTAAACGGCATCATTACACCACTTTAATCAGGCGATGATCTTTTCGCCATTTTTTTTAATATTTATCTTGTCAAAGGCTAAGCTCTCAAGTAGAATCTGCGCCCTATTGATGACAAGTTTAAGCGCACACCTGATATGTTTAAAATAACTAACATGATGCTGTGCGGAAAAAGCGGAGTAAAATATGTACGCTGTTTTCCAATCTGGTGGTAAACAACACCGTGTAAGCGAAGGTCAAACTCTTCGTTTAGAAAAATTGGACGTAGAAACTGGCGCAAACGTAGAGTTTGATTCAGTTCTTATGGTTGCTAATGGTGAGGAAATCACTATTGGTGCACCTCTGGTTGCTGGCGGTAAAGTAACTGCAGAAGTAGTTAAGCACGGTCGTGGCGATAAAATTAAAATCGTTAAGTTCCGTCGTCGTAAGCATTCTCGTAAGCAAATGGGCCACCGTCAGTGGTTCACTGAAGTCAGAATTACTGGCATCAGCGCTTAATTAACATAACGGAGAAGCTAACATGGCACATAAAAAAGCTGGTGGTTCTACTAATAACGGTCGCGATTCAGAAAGCAAACGTCTAGGCGTGAAGCGTTTTGGTGGCGAATCTGTTCTTGCAGGTAACATCATTGTTCGTCAACGTGGTACTAAATTCCACGCAGGCACCAATGTTGGTATCGGTAAAGACCATACTCTATTTGCTTTATCTGAAGGTAAAGTTAAATTTGAAGTTAAAGGTCCTAAGAACCGTAAGTTTGTAAGTATCGAAACTGCATAAGTTTTCTACTTACATTATGAATTCAAAGCCCTGCCTTAACGGCGGGGTTTTTTATTTATAAAGTACCAATTGATATTCGAAATAGACCCTAGACCCTAGACCCTAGAATGAATCATTTAGATATAGCAATATCACTGGGATTTATAGTCTGTGGTCTACACTCATAATAGACTTGCCAACATGCAGGTGGAGTAGCAAATGAAATTTGTTGATGAATCAACCATAAAAGTAGAAGCGGGCGACGGCGGTAACGGCGTAGTCAGTTTCTGGCGTGAAAAATTCGTAGAAAAAGGTGGCCCTGACGGCGGTGATGGCGGTGATGGCGGCGATGTGTATATGCAAGCCGACGAAAACCTCAACACCTTAGTTGATTATCGTTTTGAGCGTTTCCATAAAGCAGAACGTGGTAAAAATGGTAGTGGCGGCAACTGTACCGGTCGTCGTGGTGCGGATAAAACCATTCGTGTGCCTGTTGGTACTCGTGCGGTTGATATCCACACTAACGAAGTCGTAGCCGAAGTCACCGAACATGGCAAAACCATTATGATCGCTAAAGGCGGTTGGCATGGTTTAGGTAACCAACGTTTTAAATCGTCGGTTAACCGTGCACCTCGTCAAAAGACAATGGGGACGAAAGGTGAAGTTCGTGAATTGCGCCTAGAATTATTGTTGTTGGCTGATGTTGGCATGCTAGGTTTGCCCAATGCCGGTAAATCGACTTTTATTCGCGCAGTTTCTGCCGCTAAACCAAAAGTTGCCGATTACCCGTTTACCACTTTGATCCCAAGCCTTGGTGTGGTTCGTGCCGGAGCTGAGCGTAGCTTTGTAGTTGCCGATATTCCTGGTTTGATTGAAGGTGCCGCAGACGGTGCTGGTTTAGGTGTGCGTTTCTTAAAACACTTAGAGCGTTGCCGCGTATTGTTGCATATGATTGATCTTCTACCGGTTGATGGCTCGGATCCAATCACCAATGCTCTAACGATTATTGATGAGTTAGAGCAATACAGTGAGAAAGTTTCGGCTAAACCGCGCTGGTTGATCTTCAATAAAGTGGATCTTATCAGTGAAGAAGAAGCAGACGAAAAGATCCAAACGATCATCGACGCTTTAGGTTGGGAAGGCCGCACAGCCCGTATTTCAGCCATCAATAAATTAGGCACCAAAGAGCTGAGCTTCGAATTAGCTGAGTTTATGGAATCGTTGCCAAAAGAAGCATTGGAACTGACCGTTGAAGAAGAGAAAGTCGACTTCAAATGGGATGATTACCATAAAGATGCGATCAGTGGTAAAGATGTTATCACTGAAGAGTGGGACGATGATGATTGGGATGATGATGACGAAGATGATGGTCATGTTATCTATGTTCGTGACTAATCCCCATCTTAAACTGAAGTGATACCAAGAAAGCTGCAATTCTCTTTTGAGATTTGCAGCTTTTTTATTTTAAATCATATTTTCCAATCTCGTAGTGATGCACACTAATAATGATAGGCAGGAAGCCTATTATTAGTTTGATTTCTTAATGAGGAAGAGTGATTGGCAATGGAAGCAAATCAGAAAAATATAACCCGCTTTATCATCAATGCGGGACAGATGTTATTAGCCCACGGCGCGGAAAGCACGGTGGTGGCCGATATCACTCGCCGTTTAGGTTTAGCCTGCGGAATGGAAGAAGTCGAAGTGTCGTTATCGGCCAGTTCTATTATTATCACCACCATTATGGATGATAACTGCGTGACTACGGTTAGACGCAGCCCTGACCGAGGGATTAATATGTCGGTTGTGACCGATATTCAACATATCTGTATTATGGTTGAGCGTCGCGTGCTTGATTTTACCTTAGCTCAACATAAACTCGAACAAATCAAGCCTAAGCGCCATAACCGGTGGATTGTGGTTTTAATGATAGGTTTATCCTGTGCCGCTTTTTCGCACCTTGCGGGTGGGGATCGCATTGCCTTTGCTATCACATTTGTCGCCTCAGCGATTGGTATGATTGTGCGACAAGAAATAGCTCACCGAAATTTTAATCCGTTGCTTAATTTTGCCGTCACTTCTTTTGTTATCACATTAATATCCTCACAAGCGGTGATTTATCAAATCGGTAGTCACCCTTTTCTTCCTATGGCTTCCTCAGTGTTAATGATGGTGCCAGGCTTTCCGTTAATTAATGCCGCCGCCGATATGCTCAAAGGTTATATTAATATGGGAATCGCTCGTTTTGTGATGGCAACATTGCTGACCTTGGCGACCAGTATTGGTATTGTGGGGGCGATGACGCTCACTGGTGCATGGGGGTGGGTACACTAATGGATCTATTACTCGCACTGCTCAATGATATGTTTTTTGCTTCTATTCCAGCGGTCGGTTTTGCTTTGGTGTTTAATGTGCCGGTTAAAGCGTTAAAGTATTGCGCACTGGGTGGGGCGCTTGGTCATGGCACTCGTTTTTTACTTTTGCACTATGGCGTACCGATTGAATGGGCGACATTATGCGCCGCGACTTTAGTGGGGATGGTGGGGGTGCATTGGTCGCACCGATTCTTAGCTCATCCGAAAGTATTCACTGTGGCGGCGATGATCCCAATGATCCCTGGGGTTTATGCCTTTAAAGCCATGATCGCAGTGGTTGAGTTGAGTCATGTCGGTTATAGCCCTGAATTACTAGCAATATTAATCGATAATTTTTTACAGGCGATATTTATCATTGCCAGTTTAGCGATTGGACTCGCGATGCCGGGATTATTATTTTATCGGCGTAAGTCAGTGGTATAATCCTCTGATATTTAACTGTTGAAGGATGGATAGTGCGTGAAAATTAGCATGATAGCCGCAATGGCGAACAATCGAGTGATTGGCAAGGATAATCAAATGCCTTGGCACCTTCCGGCTGATTTTGCTTGGTTTAAACGTTGCACCTTAGGTAAGCCAGTAGTGATGGGAAGAAAAACCTATGATTCAATAGGTCGCCCATTACCAGGCAGAATGAACATTGTGATCAGTCGAGATAAGACCTTATTCATTGAAGGTGTGACTACGGTGTCCAGCATTGAACAAGCAAAAGAGGCCGCCGGTAACGTTGATGAGTTGATGATCATTGGTGGTGGCAGTATCTACCAAGCTTGTTTAGCTTTTTCTGATCGACTTTACTTAACTTATATTGACGCTGATCTTGATGGTGATACTCAATTTCCTGATTGGGGCAAAGGTTGGCATGAAATTCAAAATGAAACTTATGCCGCTGATGACAAAAACGGTTATTCGATGCAATTTGTTTGCTTAGAACGAAAATAATAATAATTGAAGGTAATTAATGCGTCTTAATAGCGCGGTTTCTCCCTTAGAGCTTTGGATATTTAAATATTATCGCTTTGTACATGGCGCTCGTATTGCACTTGCGTTTGTGATGATGTTAGCTATAACACGCTTACTTGATATTCCAGACAGCACTTGGCCATTGATCACATTAGTGGTGGTGATGGGGCCTATTTCTTATTGGGGGAATGTCTTTCCTCGCGCGATTCAACGAGTACTCGGAACCTGTATCGGTGCGGCATCGGGCATGGTGGCTTTATACCTAGAAACCTTTTCAACCCCATTATTGATGTTGTGGTGTGCGATTATTATGTTTTTGTGCGGCTACCTTGCATTAGGTAAGCGGCCTTACGCCGGTCTATTGATTGGTATTACTTTAGCTGTGGTGTTAGGGGCGCATAGTGGCGAGTTTGAACAGGCATTATGGCGCAGTGGTGATGTGATTTTTGGCTCAGCATTTGCGTTGTTATGTTGCAGTATTTTCCCCCAACGTGCCTTTATTCACTGGCGATTAAATGTCAGTGAGCATTTACTTCAAATTGCTACGCTGCACCATACATTATTATCACCTAACGTGGTTGAGCGTCCTCGCCTACAAGCAAGACAAAAAGAAATGTTGGGTAACATTATTCGTAATCGCAGCTTAGTTTCGCCTTCGGCGGCAGAAACACATTTAAGCTCTAGTTTATTAAGTAGCATTCAAAGCAGTATGGTGAACTGTCTATATACTGTCGATAAATTGTCGGATATTTATTGGCAAGACCGCCACCATCATTTAGCTTTAATTCAGGCTAAAAGTTTAAAGATAAGTCATCAAGCGACCGAAAAAACCTTATATCAATTATCTCATATGCTGAAAACCGGAGAGATTGAAGGGGGAGAGTGGCATTTTGACAATATGAATGAAGCAATTGAAGAAGTGAAAAGCTTGTTAGATAAATCCCAACACGATACTTCATTGTATGGCTATGTGTGGTTAAATGTGCAACTTATTGAAGAGCTGGCCAAGTTGCGCCGTATGATTATGTTAGCTTTGAATCTCACCAAGTCTTCAAATTTTACTTAGAGCCGCTTTGTTGCTTTGCTCTACTGTGTTACTGATTTTTTGTGTTGGCCACAATACGTAAAAATAGAACATCAGCAATACGGTTATAAATTAAATACTATCAATGGTTTATTTGGTTTTTTTGGGTGTTTGAGTTAGGTTATCTTGAGTAAATACCTGCTGATCTTCCCAACATAGCATCGAGAGATACTCTCCCCATACGCATCCGGTATCCAATCCAATCACGTTCGCTTGCTTATCATGACAGCCCATTAATGATGCCCAATGACCAAAAATGACAGTTTTTTCCAATGGAGTACGATTAGGTACTTGAAACCAAGGCACTAAACCATTGCTGCTGGCTTGCTCTGGTGGCAGTTTGCATTCTAAATTAAGCTCACCATCTGACTGGCAAAATCGCATGCGGGTAAAAGCATTGATGCTATAACGTAAGCGATCTAGGCCTTGTAGCATCGGATCCCATTTAGTCGGTTGATCACAATACATATTTTCGATTAGCCAAGGCCATTTTTCACCTTGTAAGTGAGTGGAAATCTGCGCTGATGCTTGACGTGCATCTGTGAGATCCCATTGTGGCGAAATACCAGCATGGCACATCACAAATTGATCATGTTCGGCCAATAATGGTTGTTGGCGTAACCAATCCATTAACTCATTTCTATCAGGCGCGGCAAAAATATCAGCAGTTTTATCTTTTGTTTTACAAGGGAATAAACCAAGATGCACGGCCAGTAAATGCAGATCATGATTGCCTAATATACAACGAGCAGCTGAGCCTAAAGAGCGTACAAAACGCAGCGTCTCGAGTGATTTAGGCCCACGAGCCACAAGATCGCCCGCCAGCCAGAGCGTATCGATTTTAGGATCAAAGGCCACTTGTTGGAGTAGTTTTTGCAATTCATCCAAGCATCCTTGAATATCACCGACAATATAAGTCGCCACAAGGCCTCTCTAGTTTAAAATGTTGGGAATGGCTAAGCGGAACGGTTCAATTTCAGCAATGAATGCCTGTCCTTGTTCATCGAGCATGCCGTAATGACCTTGCATAACACCAACCGGCGTTTCAATCGCAGTACCACTGGTATAAGTGTATTCTTGCATCGATTCAATCACAGGTTGCTCGCCGACCACGCCTTCACCTTCAATACTTAATTGCTTGCCATTTGCATCGGTAATTAACCAACGTCGAGTCTGTAGTTGTACGCTTTGCTGGCTTAAATTACGGATAGTGATGGTATAGGCAAATACATAACGGTGTTGTTCCGGTTGAGATTGCTGAGGAATGTAACGGGTATGCACTTGGCATTTAATACAAGGGGTCGAAACTGCTGGCATGGAGTTCTCCTATCCTTAGGGGAAGGTATGTTTTGTCTTTCAGTATTGGTTGTTAGGGTATCTAGGGTTTACCCCAATCACCGAAACAAGTTTGGCTAATGGGGTAAACGACCTTGCGAGCTTTCAATTCTTAACGTTCTAGCATCATTCGCATTTTAATTATTCAATCAAAAGCGAAAGGCACTAAATTAGAAGCATTGATTTAAGCTTATTCTTCAGCGTCTGACTGCGCTTCAGGCGAACCTGATCTAGCGTGAAGGTAATTAGCTAAATCGACAAACTGCACCAAAGTTAAGTTCTCAGGACGAACGCTTGGATTAATTCCCACTTGTTCGAGTTCTTCCACTGTCGCCAGGTTTTTAAAACAGTTACGTACGGTTTTACGACGTTGGTTAAAACCTTCACGGCATACACGTTCTAGCCATTTTAAGCTAGTGGTCGGATGCGGAAGCACTTCGTATGGCATTAAGCGAACCACGGCTGAATCTACCTTTGGCGGCGGAATAAAAGCCGTCGGTGGCACTTCTAATACCGGCATCACTTGGCAATAATATTGCGCCATCACAGTTAAGCGACCATAAGCTTTTGAGCCCGGGCCCGCCGCTAAGCGATTAACCACTTCTTTTTGCAACATAAAGTGCATGTCTTGAATATCACTATGGAATTCAAACAAGTGGAACATTAATGGGGTTGAGATGTTATATGGCAAGTTGCCGAAAATGCGCAGTTTATTGTTTGGCTTCACCAGTTGGTTAAAGTCAAAACGCATCGCATCGCCCTCATGAATGGTGATTTTACTTGCCAGTTCAGGGTGGTTGCGTAGCCGTTCTGCTAGATCTCTATCTAGTTCAATCACGGTCAGTTTATCAACTTCACGTCCAACCGGCTCTGTAATTGCGCCAAGGCCAGGACCAATTTCGACCAAGTTTTGCCCAGGTAGTGGGTTAATTGCCGATACAATACCGTCAATAATATAAGGGTCATGAAGGAAGTTTTGACCAAAACGCTTACGCGCTTTATGACCTAGATGGACATCATTACTCATTAATATTTCTCATTTTTTAATAAAACTAACACCATTAAAGATAGGCTTTAAATGCGGTTAGTGCTAGAGCTTTCAGCAAGCTCTAAAGCGTGGGTGATAGCAGTTAAAAAACTGCCAATGTCGGCTTTCCCTGTGCCGGCTAAATCAAGTGCAGTCCCATGATCAACTGAGGTGCGTATAAAAGGCAGACCTAAGGTAATGTTGACTGAATTACCAAAGCCTTTGTATTTTAGTACAGGTAGGCCTTGATCGTGGTACATAGCTAATACTGTATCAGCTTGTTCCAAGTATTTAGCATTAAAGATGGTGTCGGCAGGTAATGGGCCAACTAAATCCATGCCATCTTGTTGTTTAAGTTTTTCCAGTGTCGGGCTGATGGTTTCAATCTCTTCACGCCCTAAACAGCCATCTTCACCGGCATGTGGATTAAGACCACACACATAGATCGATGGTTTTTCAATACCAAATTTGGTCACCAAATCAGTATGTAAAATTCGGATGATGCTTTCTAAGCGTTCGGCAGTAACCGCTTGGCTAACATAAGCTAACGGAATATGAGTGGTGACTAAAGCCACGCGTAAACCTTCGGTTGCCAGCATCATAACCACCAATGGGGTATTGGATTGCTCGGCAAAAAATTCGGTATGGCCACTAAATGCCACACCAGCGCGATTGATTACACCTTTATGTACCGGACCTGTAACTAAGGCATCAAATTCTTTACTAATACAGCCTTGGCAAGCGTGCTCTAAGGTTTTAAGTACATAATGCCCATTGGCTTCATTCAGTTCGCCTGCCACTACTTCAACCGAAGCCTCGATATGCTGAACGTATAATTGCCCTGCAATAGAAGCGCAGACTGGTTGCTTGGCTTGATAATCGAGTAAATTGACTTTGATCCCTAACAATTGTGCGCGCTGTTGTAACATATTTTTGTCGGCGCAGACAATCAATTGATGTGGCCAATCGCTTTGAGATAAAGCTAAAACCAGGTCTGGACCAATACCAGCCGGCTCACCTGCTGTAATAACAATCCGCTTGATCGTGGCGGTGGTATGGTGATGCTCTTTATGGGGTTGATTGTTATTTTGCATCGTTCGTACCTTGATCATTATCAAGCATTTCAACATAAGCACTGGCACGAATTTCTTGTAACCAAGCACCGGCTTCTTCATTAAATTTACGCTTAAATAGGATCTCATAGGCACGGTTTTTCATGGCCGATTCAGTGCGGTCGACAGTGCGACGATCGAGGACTTTGACAATATGCCAACCGAAGCTGGTTTTAAAGGGTTGGCTGATCTCACCAATCGGTAAAGTATCGACTTGATGTTTAAATTCAGGCGCATAATTATCAGAAGTTTGATAGCCGAGTTTACCATCATTAACTGCCGTACCTGGGTCTTGGCTGTATTGTTTCGCCAACTCACCAAAGGTTCGCTTGCCAGATTCAATTTGATCAATAAAGCCATTTAGTTCTTGTTCGGCGCCTTGATCACTTAAAATAATCGAAGGTTTGATTAAGATATGTTGGGCGCTAGTTTCCGTTACCGCTACCGTTTTAAGCCCTTTAACATCTTCAATCTTCATAATGTGAAAACCAACGCCGCTGCGGAATGGACCAATAATTGCGTCTTTTCCTTGAGTGGTTATTTGGTCGGCAAAAATGGTTGGCATTTCTTCTTTACGCATCCAACCCCAGTCACCACCTTCTAACGCTTTTGGACCTTTTGAATAAGTGTAAGCCAGCGTAGAGAAATCTTCCCCTTGTTTTAAACGCTCGACTAACTCTTTTGCTTGTTTTTCGGTTGCGGTTTTATCATCACCAAAGCGTAGTTGTAATTGGGCGATCTTATATTCAACCGTTGAGGTGGTTTGGTCGGCCAGTAAAGCTGATAAAGTATCAACTTCGGAAGGTGAAATATTAACGCGGCGTCGAACCTGAGCATTACGTGCTTCACTAATCGCAATTTCTTTGCGTATTTGTTCACGGAAAATAGGGTAAGTTAAGCCTTCACTCTCAACCGATGCTTTGAGTTGATCAACGGTTTGTTTATGTCCGCTGGCAATTCCCTTTATCGCTTGTTCTAAACGGTCATCATCGATTTGGATGCCCATTTTTTTTGCTTCTTGCAGTTGGATCTCATCTAAAATCAGTTTTTCTAGTACTTGTTCATGCAAAACCTTGGCATCCGGCAGGCCTTTTTTACCTGCGTTTGCCTTGACCGTTTTCATGGCATTATCGACATCGGTTTGTAAAATAACGCCAGTGTTGACAATGGCGACGACGCTATTTAGCTCTTGCGGCGCAGCAAAGGCGGTGTGCCCAATACCTAGAGTGAGTATGCTCAATAATGCAGGGATCCATTTTTTCATTACTACTTCCAAAATAATAGAGATAGAAAGCCAGCCCAATTGTGGCTGACTTAGTCATTTATTTGTTGTTTTGTGATCGTTTTTTATGATTAATTTAAGCTAAATGGACGACCATAACTTAAGGCGTTACCACCATCGCTGTAGGCAAGACCTGCACTGGTACCTAAGCCTTTAATACCAATGTTGATACTGACTTTACCTTCGTACTCTGGTCCTGGCCCATTCTGGGCATATACATTTTCAACACTACCTGATGACATAATATGATGCGAATAGGTGACACCTAAGAACCAACAATCATCGTTGTAAGTGACGCCCGCTAAGCCTTCTAACATGTTGTTTTCAGTTAAATCATAATAATAACTGGCATTAAAGTCCAAACGCTTCGTAATTTTAAATTTCGTTAAAGCACCAAGTTGAGAAATACCACTTCGAGTGTATGAATCGAGCTGGGACTCTAAAATATTGGGTGCACTCTGTTGGATATAATCTTTCGATGTATAACGATAGTTTAACTGGGTATAACCGGTTGGCAATTTATATTCAAGCGTACTGTTCGCTTGCTGTAAATTGGATAAATTGGAGTCATATTGAAGACCACCTTTATATTGCCATTTGTCACTGATATTCCATTCGTTCTCTAATGCCCATGCCGAGAGATGATTATTGTTAGAATTATCACTTTCTTCCGATGGTGTAAGATAGAGTATCTGGCCTAATGAAATATTAAAACGTTCTTTAAAATCGGCATCATAAAAACGAGAGGTAGCACCATAACTAAGCTGGTTAGCTGAGGCGATATAATCGACACTGCTGTATTTCATATCACGGAATAATCCGTAATAATCTTGCGGCATTAAAGTTGTGTCATAACCATGATAAATCTCATCTTGATCGACTTTGGGAATATACAAGTATTGCAATCTTGGCTCGATGGTTTGGGTGTAATCACCAAAGAACTTTTCGTTACTGTCCATGAATAGATTACCGTTAATTCTAAATTCTGGCACTACTCGTTGAGTGTGCTCTTTTAATTTGGGAACGTTGGTGTTTTTTAAATCTTGATCATAGTAGGTATACATTACCTTAGCTTCTGAAGTTAACTGCCCCCATGGCGCAGAAAAAGGCAATATAACGCCTGGCTCCATATGTAAGCGTGTTGCATCTGGGAGTTTATCGTTATCGGTTTCAAAACGCGAGATATGGCTATTCCACTCAAAATCTAGGTGTGGCAATGCGCGTGGACGATAATATTTAAAGCCCAACTGTGGTAATAATCGGTATGGTTTGTTATTGGTGAGCACCTGGAAATTACGCACCTTTAAGGTGGTGTCAGAGAATTCGGTTCGGTAATCGACTTCACCAATTTGGTTCAGCTGCCCATCTTCACGCTGACCAATATTAGAATCGAGATCATCTAAATAAGTATTATCACTGATTTTTGCGTAATCGACCGAAAATTTCCAGTGTCGATTATAGATACCTTCATGCTGCAAGTGCCCCCCCCAACGAGCGCCTTTAT
Organism: Vibrio sp. S11_S32; assembly: GCF_014694465.1. NCBI lineage: Bacteria > Pseudomonadati > Pseudomonadota > Gammaproteobacteria > Vibrionales > Vibrionaceae > Vibrio > Vibrio sp. S11_S32. The sequence continues at coordinate 103,599 of NZ_JAAUWS010000002.1, forward strand.
CGGTGTAGAGACCATCTTTATTCAGGTATTCAAATTGAGCTGAACCTGCACCAAAGCCATCGGTTCGGTAGCGAAACTCGTTCTCAAATTGAGTGCCGCGCTTTTGCATGTAGTTGACGGTGGTGGTGAGATCGTAATTGGGTGCTAAGTTGAAATAAATGGGAATATTTAACTCTAGGCCATTTTTTGTATCATAAGCAGCATTAGGGTATAGAAAACCGGTTTTACGTTTAGCACCAATCGGCACGGTGATGTATGGCCAGTAAAAAATAGGAATATCTTGCACTTCAAAGCGAGTGTTGTAAAAAGTAGCTTCTTGCTCGTCGTTATCAATATCAATGTCACTGGCTTTCACGCGCCATGATTTGTTATCTTCTGGACAGGTAGTTAAGCTGCCATCTTGCATTGAATAAATCGCTTGGCCATCTTTTAGAATATAGGCTGCGTCACCACGAGCCGTTTGGCACAGTAAATTATATTTAGTATTGTACAGTTCAACTCGATTCCCTTTCAGATCTGAGTTAACCTTGGTCGATTGTGATTTAATTTGACCATCATTGGTGACCACGTTGCCATCGGCTACCGCGGTATTATTGGCTTGATTGAGCGTTACTTTGTCGGCTGTTATGGTCTTATGACCTTGAGTTACCACCACATTGCCATGATAGGTCGCTTGATTTTGACCTTGAGACGTTACACTATCTGCTTGAATATTAACTGGGATACTATTGCTGTTTTTCGGTTGACTGGCTGGATCAATACATTGATCTACTGGGGGCGTATTGATTGACGCGCTATCATCAGAGTCACTCTCATTTAAAGGAGTGTTACTTGTACTTGAGTCAGCAGGGGTAGCATCAACCACTGCGGTTTCAGACACACTATCGCGACTGCTATCGTCAGCGAAAGCAGGAGATAAAAAAGCAGCACTAAGAAGAGTGGTGAAAAAAGTGCGAGAAAGTCGAAGCATTGAGTAAAATAGTCCTTTGCAACGTTAAAGTTGATATTGTTTTTTATAAAATTTCATAAATAAGACGAACTCTATAGAGATTTCTATATCATATACGGAAACGGCTTTAAGATACATTGTTCAACCAGATAAAAATGGTTTGTATTTCACATCGTCAAATGGCGAAATAGAGAAGACCAACCTCGCTCGGGTTGAGAACAATAATCATCTCGTGCGATTGTTACTATACAGACAACGGTAAAGAATAAAAATTCATAGTTTGGGAATTGGATAAGTAGATGATAGGTAAATTACTCGGTATTTTGTTTGGCTCCATGGTAGGTAATATCCCAGGGGCGATTATTGGCTGCTTTATTGGTCATATGTTTGATAAAGCTCGTACAAATCAACAAGGTTTTCAATCTGCGTTTGGTTCTGGTGCGTCACAAGCGGAGCGCCAAACGGAGTTCTTCCAAGCTGCATATGCAGTGATGGGACACGTTGCTAAAGCCAAAGGGCAGGTGACCAAAGAAGAAATCCAACTGGCGAACGTGATGATGGATCGAATGAACCTGAGCGCGGCGCAAAAAACAATTGCTCAAGAGGCATTTCGTCAAGGTAAGGAAGCGTCTTTTCCATTACAAGAAACGTTACGGAAAGTACGGTTTTCAGCCGGACGTAGACGTGATTTGTTACAGTTTTTCTTAGAGCTACAAATCTCAGCCGCTTTTGCTGATGGTGATTTACATCCTAGCGAAATTCAAGTTTTGCAGGTTGTGGCTCAAGAGTTAGGGTTTACTGCGCAATATTTACAGCAACGTTTACGCATGCAAGAGGCTGCTTTCCGTTTCCAGCAGCAAGGTGGGTTTGGTGGCTATCAACATCAAGGCCAGCAATCGGGCGGCCAATGGCAACAACAAACATCGGCTTCGCAACTAAACCATGCTTACGACCTACTAGGGGTGAGTAAGGATGATGATGCAAAAACCATTAAACGTGCCCACCGTAAGTTGATGAATGAACATCACCCAGATAAATTAGTGGCAAAAGGTTTACCGCAAGAAATGATGGAAGTGGCAAAGCAGAAAGCGCAAGAAATTCAAAGTGCTTATGACCTGATCAAGAAAGAAAAAGGCTTTAAGTGAGTTTAAAGTAGAAGGGGCGGAACGCTTCGCTTGAGAATCAATGATATAAAATAGCCTATGCCTATTTATCAAACGGGAGCATATTAGGCTCCCGTTTTTTTTGCTTTTATTTTTTAATCCCTTATCCCTGCACGCGCATTGATAGATCCATCGCTTTAATGTGCTTCGTCAGTGCGCCGACAGAAATGTAGTCCACTCCTGTTTTAGCGTATTCATTTAAGGTCTCAAGGGTTATGTTACCTGAGTTTTCTAATGCGGCTTGACCAGTGGTTAAACCGTTTTCTTGGCCTATCTGCTGATTTAATGCCACCGCTTCAATCATCATGTCTTTAGTGAAATTATCGAGCATCACAATATCTGCACCGGCTCGGATTGCGCGTTCCAATTCGGCCAGTGATTCAGTTTCAACTTCCACCGGTTTACCTGGGTTTAATTGCTTAGCCGTCGCGATCGCCTTTTCAATCCCGCCACAGGCAATAATATGATTCTCTTTAATTAAATAACCATCAAAAACTCCAATCCGATGATTAAAACCGCCACCACACGTCACCGCATATTTTAATGCGCTGCGCAGGCCAGGAATGGTTTTACGAGTATCTAGCAAGCGACAGTCCGTGCCTTGCAATTGCTGAACATATTGAGCGGTTAAGCTGGCGCATCCAGATAAAGTTTGAATAAAGTTCATCGCATTACGCTCACCGGTGAGTAGTGCGCGGGAAGGACCGGTTAGGGTGCAAAGGGTTTGATTGGGTTTGACGGTATCGCCATCGGTGACATGCCAATCTATGCTTACTTGGCCGCCAAGTTGTACAAACACTTCATCAGCCCAAGCTTGACCACAAAAAACGCCATCTTCACGTGTAATAATGGTGGCAGTATTTACCGCATCTGCAGGAATTAAACTGGCGGTAATATCGGCATTCGGATCAAGTGTGCCGCCTAAGTCTTCTTTTAGGGCATCACTTACCATACGAGTGATTTGTTGTGGTAGTTGCTGCTTTAGATAGTTAAGGCGAGAATCTGAATCGTGAGTATTTTTCATGCGAGAGTGATCCGGTTGAAGTTTGCGATAATGGTATGATACTGCAATCTGGATCAAAAGGGGAAGAGCGCGATTATTTAGTAGTATTAATACTAATCGCTTTAGATCTGATCCAGCATTAATACAAGGATTGCTTAAATATGGATTTATTTTACTCTATATACACATTTCTTTTCCGAGACTAAATTTTATATACCCCAAGTAAGATGGGTATAAGCACTTTAAGGACATATATGTATATCAAGGCTGATCACTGGTTGTCAGAGGTTAAGCACATTCCCTCACCATATTGTGATCAACGGCCAGATCAAACGCCGATTTCACTATTGGTGGTGCACAATATTAGTTTGCCTCCGGGTCAATATGGTGGACCTTATGTCGAACAGTTTTTCACCGGACAACTCGATCCTAATGCGCATCCTTTTTTTAAAGTGATCCATAGAATGGGGGTTTCGGCGCATTGCTTTATTCGACGTGATGGTGAAGTGATCCAGTTTGTGCCTTTTAATGCTAGAGCATGGCATGCGGGGCGATCGAGTTTTGCAGGAGTGGATCGTTGTAATGATTATTCGATAGGTATTGAGCTTGAAGGTACCGATTTGGATAGTTATAGCCAAGCGCAATACCAAGCTTTGGTCGCAATAACTAAAGCGCTGATGACCACTTACCCCGACATTACACTACCAAGGATCACTGGCCATCAATATATAGCGCCATTACGCAAAACCGATCCTGGTTTAGGGTTTGATTGGCGAAAATATCGCGCCATGATTAAAGCGTAGTTCCCATTCAAATCAATTTGAATACGCCTAAAAGACGCTGAACCGTCCTTGGTCGCTTGAGAAAAAGCCATCCATGACCTTTGACACTTTTCTCTGTACTCAATTTTGAACGATCATTAAATTTATGGAATTGGTATTACACTTTTCTTGTATCCAATTTTGATGCTTCATTAAATTTCTTGCATTGGCATAAAAAAGAATAAAACGTAAAAATCCTAGAAACCAGATAAAAGAGGCTTCTAGGATCATTGCTTATTGCTTATTGCTTCTATTTCAAAAAGCTAGGGATGTTGTTTTCAAACTCGGTAATTTTATCGGCATGTTGCAGTGTTAACCCGATATTATCCAAACCATTTAACAAGCAATGACGACGAAACTCATCAATTTCAAAGGAATATTGCTTACCATTGGCGGATACCAGCATAGCTTCAAGATCAACCGTCACTTGCGCGCCTTGATTGGCTTCAACAAACTGGAACAGTTCATCGACTTCCGCATCAGTGAGTCGAACCGGCACCATCTGATTATTGATTGAGTTGCCATAGAAAATATCGGCAAAGCTTGGCGCGATCATCACTTGAATACCATAATCGGCTAATGCCCACGGCGCATGCTCACGCGATGAACCACAACCAAAGTTTTCACGCGATAATAAAATACTCGCCCCTTGGTAGCGGGGTTTATTCATAATGAAATCAGGATTTGGCTGTTGACCGGCATCATCTAAAAAGCGCCAATCATTAAAAAGATGTTGACCAAAACCAGTGCGAGTGACTTTTTGCAGAAACTGCTTAGGGATAATCGCATCGGTATCGATATTAGCAATATCCAATGGCACCACTAGGCCAGTATGTTTTTGAAATCCTTGTGACATAGTGTTTTCCTTATTGTGCTTGTTCTGCGAAGGCAAGTTCGAATGAACGAATATCCACAAAGTGACCGGCGATCGCCGCTGCCGCTGCCATAGCCGGGCTGACTAAGTGAGTACGACCATCGCGCCCCTGACGACCTTCAAAATTACGGTTGCTGGTGGAAGCGCAACGCTCTTGTGGACCCAAACGATCATTGTTCATCGCCAGACACATAGAGCACCCCGGTAAGCGCCATTCAAAACCGGCATCGATAAAGATTTTATCTAATCCTTCAGCTTCGGCTTGCGCTTTGACTTGCTCTGAGCCTGGTACGATGAGGGCTTGCACATTGGCGGCAACTTTCTTGCCATTAGAGGCGCTAACAACGGCTGCTGCCGCGCGCATATCTTCAATGCGAGAGTTAGTACAAGAACCGACGAACACTTTATCAACAGGATAATCCGACAGTTTTTTACCGGCTTCAAGTCCCATATAAGCCAAGGCTTTTTTGGCTGAACTTTGCTCAACAGGATCAGCGAAACTTTCTGGTGCAGGAATAACCCCATCGACTGACATCACTTGACCAGGGTTGGTACCCCAAGTGACTTGTGGAGTAATGTCTGCCGCGTTTAACGTAACGACAGCGTCAAATTGAGCGTCATCATCAGATTGCAGCGTTTTCCAATATTCAACCGCCGAGTCATAATCGCCGCCTTTGGGAGCAAATTTACGCTGTTTAATATAATCGAAAGTGGTTTGATCGGGAGCGATAAGGCCGGCTTTAGCGCCAAGTTCGATCGCCATGTTACATACCGTCATGCGGCCTTCCATCGAAAGATCGGTAATCGCTTCACCACAAAACTCGACCACATAACCGGTGCCACCCGCTGCCGTGGTTTTGCCAATAATGGCTAGCACGATGTCTTTGGCGGTAATGCCATCAGCCACTTTGCCTTTGACTTCAATTTTCATTGTTTTAGCTTTGGCTTGTTTCAGCGTTTGAGTGGCTAATACATGTTCGACTTCCGAGGTGCCAATACCAAAGGCTAATGAACCAAATGCGCCGTGAGTGGCGGTGTGCGAATCCCCACAAACAATGGTCATGCCTGGTAGAGTAATACCAAGTTCAGGCCCCATTACATGTACAATGCCTTGATATTTATGGTTTAGATCGTAAAGTGTCACACCAAACTCTAAGCAGTTTTGCATCAGAGTTTGCATTTGAATGCGCGCCATTTCACCCGAAGCATTAATGTCTTTGGTGGTGGTGGAGACGTTGTGATCCATAGTCGCGAAGGTTTTGCTCACTTGGCGTACCGGCCGGCCTTTTTCGCGTAAACCATCAAAGGCTTGAGGGGAAGTCACTTCATGTACTAAATGACGATCAATATAAAGGATAGGTGTTTCACCTTCCGCGGCGACTGCGACATGAGCATCGTAGACTTTTTCATATAGCGTTTTGGCTGTAGTTTGTTTTATAGACATTGCTCTACCTGCTCGTGTTTAGCGATTAATGGCTGGGGAGTTAAGGATATACTGCGCGATCTTGTCACCCATTTCTGAGGTCGAAAGTGCAGCTTTATCTCCGGCTAAATCACCCGTTAGCTCTCCGGCTTCTAGGGCTTGAGATACCGCTTTTTCAATATCTTGCGCAGCCGCTTCTTCATTTAAACTATAACGAAGCATTAATGCGGCTGATAAAATTTGCGCCACTGGATTAGCAATGTTTTTACCTGCGATATCCGGTGCACTGCCGCCCGCAGGTTCATACAAACCAAACTTGCTTTCATTTAGGCTGGCAGATGGCAACATGCCCATTGAACCTGTGATCATGGCGCATTCATCTGAAATGATGTCACCAAAAATATTAGAACAAAGCATGACGTCAAATTGCGATGGGTCTTTGATTAGTTGCATGGTGGCGTTATCAATGTAGATATGTGATAACTCTACATCTGGGTAGCCTTTGGCGATGTCTTCGACCACTTCACGCCATAAAATCGAGCTTTGTAGTACGTTGGCTTTGTCGACCGAGCACACTTTTTTGCCGCGTAGACGAGCCGATTCAAATGCGATTTTGGCAATACGTTCAATTTCATAACGGTGGTAAATTTCGGTATCAAAGGCTTTTTCTTCTGGGCCTTGGCCTTCACGACCTTTAGGTTGACCAAAATAAATACCACCAGTTAATTCACGCACCACCACAATATCAAAACCACGCCCTGAGATATCGGCGCGTAATGGCGAGAAGTTCTCTAAACCGGAATGAATTTGTGCGGGGCGTAGATTACAAAATAATTGGAAGTGCTTACGCAGAGGAAGCAAAGCGCCACGTTCAGGTTGATCGTTTGGAGGTAGGTTTTCCCATTTCGGGCCGCCGACTGAGCCAAATAAAACCGCATCGGATTGTTCGCACGCTTTAACTGTGCTGTCCGGCAGTGGCGTGCCATGGTTATCAATCGCGATCCCACCAACATCATGTTGTTCACGCTCAAAGGTGATCGTGTGTTTTTTCTCTATTGCATCCAGAACCTTGTGCGCTTGTTGCATAACTTCTGGACCAATGCCATCACCAGGTAGTACGGCTATTTTATATGAACCTGCCATGGTTATTTCTTCCTTAAAAATTAAAATTTAAACAGTTGCGATTTTTTTCGAGTGTTTGATCTCGGCAATTTGATCGGCGCGATGAATACTATTGATCACATGAAGCAGCGCTTGACCAGAAGCCTCGACAATATCGGTCGCCAAACCCGTACCATGATATTTACGGCCTTTGTAATTAGCAATAATGTCAGCCTGACCTAAGCCATCTTCGCCTTCACCCTTGGCTGTCAGATCAAATTTATCCAATACGATTTCATAGCCAGTCAATTTATAGATACATTGGTATAACGCATCAACCGGACCATTACCGACTGCTGCTTCACATTTTTCTTCATCGCCACACTGCAATTTAATGCTGGTGGTCGCCATCACGCTGCCGGATTGTACGCTTAGGTAATTCAACTTAAAGTAGTCGTCTTCATCGCGCAAGTTCGCAAAGTGCATTAATGACTCTAAATCGTAATCAAAGACTTGGCCTTTACGGTCTGCCAGTTTTAGGAAATCATCATAAAGAGTATTAAGATCGTATTCGCTGTCGTGATAACCCATAGTGTCCATGTGGCTCTTGACCGCCGCGCGACCAGAGCGACTGGTTAGGTTTAAGGCTTGATTTTTAAGACCGATGGTTTCTGGTGTCATGATCTCATAAGTATTTTTATTTTTTAGCATGCCATCTTGGTGGATACCGGATGAATGGCTAAAGGCATTCGAGCCCACAATGGCTTTATTGCTTTGAATTGGCATATTGCACAGTTGGCTGACAAGCTTGCTGGTGCGATGGATCTCATCGTATTTAAGACCAGTATTGACCCCTAGGAACTCACCACGGGTTTTGATGATCATGGCGATCTCTTCCAGTGCACAGTTACCCGCGCGCTCACCAAGCCCATTGATTGTCCCTTCCACTTGACGAGCACCTGCTTGAACTGCCGCCATTGAATTGGCAACCGACATACCCAAATCATCATGGCAATGCACAGAGATCACCGCTTTATCAATGTTAGGAACGCGATTAAATAGGGTGGCGATAATGCCGCCGAATTCGTTGGCCATGGTGTAGCCGACGGTATCGGGAATATTAACCGTGGTAGCGCCAGCATCAATGGCCGCTTCGACAATGCGACATAGATTATCGATTGGAGTACGGCCGGCATCTTCACAAGAAAACTCAACATCGTCGGTGTATTTACGCGCACGTTTAACCGAGCGGATCGCCATTTCAACTACATCATCATAGCTGCGACGCAGTTTGTCTTGTACGTGAATGGTCGAAGTGGAGATAAAGGTATGAATACGGAAAGCTTCTGCCACTTTTAGCGCTTCGGCGGCGACATCAATGTCTTTTTCTACTGCGCGAGACAGGGCGCAAATACGACTGTTTTTAATATTTTTGGCAATGGTTTGTACCGATTCAAAATCACCAGGAGATGAGATAGGGAAGCCAGCTTCGATAACATCCACCCCTAAACGCTCTAATGCATAGGCAATTTGCAGTTTTTCTTTTACTGTCAGGCTGGCAGAAAGTGCTTGCTCGCCGTCGCGTAGGGTAGTGTCGAATATAATTACTTGATCATTCATAGTGGCTTCCTTTCTATGTGTGTACGCGATCCAACGCGATTTTAGCTTTGGTGAGCTAAATATAATAAAAAAGCCCGCATGGTAATGCGGGCTTTTTTGGAATTCTTATGTGGTATGTTTCGTCCACTTCCTACCCGCGCGATGGTTTCACGATAAGGAGGAGGTTGAGTAGAGTTGAAACATGTTTAGTCATTAATTTTCATCCACAAAGTTAGTGTCTAAATTAGTACCGCATTTACCTTATCATCGTCAAGGGTTTTGATTGAAAAAGTGACAATAAGTTAACATTTTATCTTCATCTCTTTTAATTCTGGTTATTCCCTATGAGTTATCTTTTTCAACTTATTGGTTTGATTTTCAAAGCAATCACTCAGTTTTATCGTTACAATCGAATTAAGCATGCAATTGCTGATAACATCTAGAACTGTAGAGATGGCATGTAGACCAAAGGAAGGGTAGATGCGCAATAAGTTACAACAAAACAAGTTTGTTTTTAATCGGCTATGTTGCTTGAGTTGCATAGTGTTACTTTCCGGCTGCCAAATATTAAATCAATCGGTTCCAGGGGCTGCTTTCTCTCCATCAACTAATCAACCCGTTTCGATGCTAGCGAAAATGGGGAACGATATCGATCAGGCCTTATCCTCTGATGGTCAGAAAAAATTGCTAAACCAAATCAATATCGCTTTAGAGTCTTATTCTCGCCGTAATTTTACCGAGCAAGATAAAATCAGCCAATCAAGTTGGTCGATTGCTGTCGGGGATAATAATGTCATAAGCAAAACGTTAAAACGTCAAGTGACACAAGGCGTCACTCTCGATATCGCATCTGAATGGCGAGACTTACCTTATCTGGCGACCACCACGGTTAATTTACGTTCTGAACCGTCATCGCAAAGTGAAAAGGTTGGGCAGTTGCAAAAGGGCGAACGATTTACCGCTCTGGTTCGAGTAAACAACAAACGTTGGTTTATGGTAGAGCAACATGATGTAGTTTTAGGTTATGTGCATATGGATTATGTTCACCCGATGAATACTGATAGAACCTTACTCTCAACATACCCTTCTGCCTTTAATATTGATCCTCATACAATCACAGAGCAAGAATCGGCGTTACTTACATCTTTTAAAACTGCTCTTCGTTGTAAGTCGATGACGTATACCTTGTCTAATCAGGCACAAGAAACGCAATCACCCCCTTTCACCGTTTGCAGAAAAGCCCTCAATCGTTGGTATATTCAAACTCATCAATAGCCTTGGTCTGATCCATTGTCTTTGTATATTTATTATGCCAAACCATGATCTAAAACCACTCAAATCATACAGTGGATGGATGGTTTGTGTTTTAGAATAATTTATATTTTTTCTGTCTTTTTTAACTGGTTGTTTTAATTGGTTATTTTGAGGTGTTCATCTAAATTATATTATATAATATAAATATAGTTGTCATCAATGTTTCTTGAGTGGATAGTGTCCTCAGACCGCTTCCAAGTGGCATCAAATTAAATCATTATTAATTATCTTTTCTTATCGACAGTGTGGTGAGCGATTACTCATTTAAGAGTGCTATCTGTTAAGAATTGTAGAGGCAAGCAGCATGACAAACTCAACTGAACAAAACCAAACAACAGTAACTAACCACCGTATGGAATCAACATTACGTGGTGTTGACCTTAACCTCCTTACAGTGTTTGATGCGGTAATGCAGGAGCAAAATATCACTCGTGCAGCTCAGTATTTGGGTATGTCACAACCGGCAGTAAGTAATGCCGTTGCTCGCTTAAAAGTGATGTTTAACGACGAACTTTTCATGCGTCATGGTCGTGGTATTCAGCCAACTCAACGTGCTCGTCAGTTATTTGGTCCAATGCGTCAAGCGCTGCAATTAGTGCGTAATGAATTACCGAACTCTATTTTCTTGCCAGAAACTTCAAGCCGTAGTTTTAAATTGTCGGTATGTAGCCCATCAGATATCCGTTTTGCTCCTCGTATTATGAGCGGCATTGCAGAAAAATCACCAAGCATTCAACTGCACCTAGATGCAGAAAATGACACTAACTTGGCTGAAAAACTTCGTTACCAAGAAGTGGATTTCGTGATTGATTACGCTCGTTTTGATGCACCAGGATACTCAAGTACTGAAATTTTTAGTGATGAATTAGTAGTGGTGGTTTCAGCCAATCACCCTCGTATTGGTTCTCAGATTTCTAGCCAAGAATTCTTAGCGGAAAACCATGCAACATTATCGAAAGTAAATGGTGTTAGCAGTTTCTATGAGCATGTGTATGGCGCAGAAACTCAGTATAAAGAATCTTATCAGGGTACCGGTTTGAGCAATGTTCTTTATGTTGTTGGCCAATCTGAGCTTGTGACTGTGGTACCACGTTGGTTAATGGATATCATGCCAAATCGTCAAAACTACAAAGTATTGCCTTACCCATTCGCCGATAACAAAGTAGCGGGTTACCTAAGCTGGCACGAATCACGCGAAAAAGATAAAGGCCACATCTGGATGCGTGATCAACTGATGATCCTTTGTGGTGAAGCACTAGCTGATGCACAGCGCGCATAAGCCGTGATGAAGTGAAGTAAAAACAAGCACAACTTCTAAGCTATTCAATATAAACGCAGAGTCTTTACCGGCCCTGCGTTTTTTGTTGTCTGGCACAAAGTCGTTATTTGCGGATTTTAAATTTACGCATATATGCAATGACAACTTCTGATCACGTTATTTTATCATCACGGAACCTTAGAGATAAAATTTGTCCTATGTTGCAAAAATGATAATATTTTTGGTTTTATTTTTAGCTTTTATTAGACGATAAAGGATAACAGACATTAAAACTTAGCTAGATATCCTTAAATCGGAGTGAAACATCAGTTTTAGAGCTTATGCTGGCGGTTTCTCCGGCTAGACGCATTAAAACGATGACGGTAAAGTGATCAGGTTGAGAGTCGGGAATTCTCTCAATAATGCACCTCCTTAAGCGATTATGATCGAATTAAGGGGTACATAGATTGGATAGATATTCGCATCGTATCCCTCGTAGATACCGGTTGTAGTGTGAAGTTATCTCTTTATTTAGGCTAAAAATAAGCCCTAACTATGTAAACATTTATCGCATGGATGAGCGAGATGTCTCCATTTGGTAAGTGATGCCAAGCAAGTCATTTGATGATTGAAATCATTATGACGATTGGTCTATTAACGGAGGCAATATGGAAATGTTATCCGGCGCGGACATGGTCGTTCGCTCTTTGATTGATGAAGGTGTTGAACACATCTTTGGTTACCCTGGCGGCTCAGTACTCGACATCTATGATGCTTTGCATGAAAAAAGCGATATTGAGCATGTATTGGTTCGTCACGAACAAGCTGCCGCGCACATGGCTGATGGTTACGCTCGCGCTACCGGAAAAGTTGGCGTGGTGTTAGTGACATCGGGCCCCGGCGCCACCAATACTATTACAGGTATCGCAACCGCTTACATGGATTCAGCGCCAATGGTAGTGATATCTGGTCAAGTACCCAGTAACTTAATTGGTAATGATGCCTTTCAAGAATGCGACATGGTGGGGATCTCTCGCCCTGTGGTGAAACACAGTTTCTTGGTGCAAAGAGCGCAAGATATTCCTGAAGTAATCAAAAAAGCCTTCTATTTAGCATCCACCGGTCGTCCTGGTCCGGTAGTGGTTGATCTGCCTAAAAATGTATTAAACCCACTTGAAACTTTCCCTTATCAGTATCCTGATGAAGTTAAAATGCGATCGTATAATCCGACCACGTCAGGCCATAAAGGACAAATCAAAAAAGGCTTAAGAACCTTACTTGAAGCGAAAAAACCAGTGTTGTATGTCGGCGGAGGCGCGATCATTGCGGAGGCGAGCGAGCAACTGATTAAGCTGGCTGAAGCATTGAATTTACCCGTTGTCAGCACCTTAATGGGGCTCGGCGCTTTCCCTGCAACTCACAAAAATTCATTAGGTATGCTCGGGATGCACGGTACGTATGAGGCCAATATGGCGATGCATAATGCCGATTTGATCTTTGGTGTAGGGGTACGTTTTGATGATCGAACCACCAACAATGTAGAAAAATACTGTCCCAATGCCAAGATCATGCACATTGATATTGATCCTTCTTCTATTTCCAAGACCATTCATGCCGATCTGCCGATTGTTGGCTCGGCTGATGAAGTGCTCAATAGCATGCTTAAGCAACTGCCAGAAAAAGAGATCAAACAAGACAGTGAAGCGATCGAAACTTGGTGGCAAGAGCTGCAAGGTTGGAAAAATCGTCAGTGTTTGGAATTTGATCGCACCAGTGATCGTATTAAGCCACAACAAGTGATTGAAACGCTGTATAAATTGACCAAGGGCGAAGCGTATGTCGCTTCTGATGTCGGTCAGCACCAAATGTTTGCTGCGCTGTATTACCCATTTGATAAACCGCGCCGTTGGATTAACTCTGGCGGTCTGGGCACTATGGGCTTTGGTTTGCCTGCCGCGATGGGGGCCAAGTTTGCCATGCCACAAGAAGAGGTGGTGTGCGTCACTGGAGATGGCAGCATTCAAATGAATATCCAAGAGCTATCCACTTGTTTGCAATACGATATTCCGGTAAAAATTATTAACTTGAATAACCGATTCTTAGGCATGGTTAAGCAATGGCAAGACATCATTTACCAGGGACGTCATTCTCATTCTTATATGGATTCAGTACCCGATTTTGCCGCGATAGCCGAAGCCTATGGGCATGTTGGGATCCGAATTGATAAACCCGAAGATCTTGAAGCTGGCTTACAAAAAGCGTTAGATATGAAAGATCGTTTGGTGTTTGTTGATATTAATGTCGATGAAACTGAACATGTTTACCCAATGCAAGTGAAGGGTGAAAGTATGGATAAGATGTGGCTAAGCAAGACGGAGAAAACCTAATATGAGACATATTATTTCGCTATTATTAGAGAACCAAGCGGGGTCATTATCTCGCGTGGTGGGTCTATTTTCGCAGCGTGGTTATAACATTGAGTCACTAACGGTTTCAGCCACCGATGATCCAACTCTCTCTCGTTTAAATATTACTACCGCCAGTGACGCGCTTGAGTTAGAGCAAATTGAAAAACACTTACACAAGCTGGTGGATGTATTAAAAGTACAAGAAGTGACAGAGCAATCTTACGTTGAACGTGAGTTAATGTTGGTCAAAGTGAAAGCCAGTGGTTTTGCTCGCGCCGAAGTACACCGTTTATCGGATGTCTTTCGTGGTCAGATCGTCGATGTCACCGCCTCTTTATTTACCATTCAACTGGCGGGCGATAGTGAAAAACTGGATGCCTTCATTCGAGCGGTATCGGAAATGACAGATGTCATCGAAGTGGCGCGTAGTGGTGTGGTGGGTATTGCCCGTGGCGAGCGAGCGTTAAAAGCTTAGCTTATTTAGCGTGAGATCAAATTAAAGCTTAAGCAATCAAACAATTACTCTTTATAAGCAATACTAGCAGTCCTCAATGGGCTGCTTTTTTTTGCATTAACCAAAATACATTCGACTTTAGTCTAATAAAAAGTGTGATCTTAATCTAATCTTTAAAGTGTCGAACGGTATTTTGACTAGGTGTATATACCCAAAGTAATTGAAGTTGCAGTGAGGCGGCAAGTAAACGAAGCCCCATGAGCTTAGCTTGCCTAAGTGATTGGGGTGAGTTAGCGCAGCCAAAAAAGCTGCAGCTTCAAGTAAGAAGGGTATAGAATATGAGATAGGGGCGGAGGCAACAGGTTATGGCGAGCATAGCATTGGTGAGGTTAACAATCGGATCTTTGATGGTGTTAGGGTTTCAGCTCAGCGCGTTGTATTTTCTTTTGTTGGTGGTATTGCTCAATACCCATCATAAAGAATTTTTTGGGTGGTAATTAACGGTTAGATTAACGGCGTTAGTGGCAAAGCGGCAGTAGGAAAGTTGAAGTGGAAATTTTGACAATAAAAAAGGAGGCGATAAAGCCTCCTTTTGTTTTTCATCTTTTCGGTAACGCGAACTTTATATTAAAGAACGTGAACAGAAGAAGTGTTAGTTGTGCCTGATGGTACAAGAGCACCAGAAACCATAACTGCGACATCACCTTTCTCGCCGTAACCCATTTCTAGAGCTAGAGCCATACCTTGACGGTAGAAGTCTTCAGTATCATTGATAGCGGCAACAACGATTGGTGTAACACCTTTAGACAAGCAAAGTTGCGCGGCTGTTTTAGTGTTAGTTGTTACTGCAATGATTTTCGCTGTTGGGAAGTATTTACGTACTGAACGTGCAGATTTACCTGCTTCAGTTGCAATAACGATTACAGGAGCGGCTAGTTTCTCAGCGGTTTCAACGGCTGATTTACATACTGCTTCAGTGATGCGTAAACGTGGGCTATCTAAACGAGAACCTAGTTCAGCTTTCAAAGCGCGGTCTGTACGAGCACAGATTTGAGCCATGATAGTTACCGCTTCAACAGGGTATTTACCTTTTGCTGATTCACCAGAAAGCATAACTGCATCGGTGCCATCCATGATTGCGTTAGCAACGTCGCCCGCTTCTGCGCGAGTTGGACGTGGGTTTTTAATCATTGAATCAAGCATTTGAGTTGCAGTGATAACCACTTTACGTGCGCGGTTACATTTCTCAATCATCATTTTTTGAGCGAAGATTACTTCTTCAACTGGGATCTCAACACCTAGGTCGCCACGAGCAACCATGATGCCGTCTGATGCTTCAAGAATTTCGTCGAAGTTATCAACACCTTCTTGGTTCTCAATTTTAGAGATGATTTGGATGTTTTCGCCGCCGTTAGCGCAAAGAAGTTCACGGATTTCTTTAACATCATCAGCTTTACGGATGAAAGATGCAGCAACGAAATCAACGCCTTGCTCACAACCAAACTTAAGGTCAGCTTTATCTTTTTCTGCAAGAGCAGGAAGTTTTACTGAAACGCCAGGAAGGTTAACACCTTTGTTTTCACCTAAGTCACCGTTGTTAAGGACTTTACACTTAACTTCAGTATCGGTAGTCGCAATAACTTCCATTTCGATAAGACCATCATCCACTAGGATAGTATCGCCAGCAGTAAGATCTTGTGCGAAACCTGGGTAAGTAACCGCAACTGTGTTGATGTTACCCACAACCGTGATATCAGTGGTGAAAGTGAATTCTTGACCCGCAACTAGAGCAACATCGTCGCCATTTTCTAGTTTGATAGTACGGATTTCAGGACCTTTAGTATCAAGCAAGATAGCAAGTTGCTTGCTTGTGTTCTTCATCACTTGACGAAGATTATCAATACGAGTTCCGTGCTCTTCGAAATTACCGTGTGAGAAGTTTAAACGCATAACGTTCATACCTGCGTTAGCAAGTTCAGTTAGTTTCTCAACAGATTCAGTTTTCGGGCCAATCGTACATACGATTTTGGTCTTTTTCATTTGGGATACTCTCCAGTAAATAATATTAAATATTTGAATATTGTCGGTTTCGAAGGAGCCAAATCATCCAATCTAGATGGATAAGTACTCTTCAAAACAAAAACCGTGTAGACAGAAATGCTGTCATACAGTGTAGATGCTATTTATACGTCCGCATAATAATGATTTTCTCGCCTTTTTATAAAGCCAGATGACGACGGACGTTTACATTCAAGTTACGAGATTTTTAAGTAACTTAGTTATAGATGTAATTTACTTTCTAAATTGAGGTCGGAATTTTACCAGTCTTTGATACTAAGATCACGGTTCTTACTTGTCTTAGAACAAGATTTGGCCATAAAACAATTATTTTTCGTTGTGAATTAAATTGAATGTGAATAAAAGTTACAAAATAGCAGTAACAATTTGCTTGTTATTTTGGGCTTTTATTAAAGTGAATAAAAGGTCATTCAGGCTTATGAGAGCTTAGAGCTGCGTTAAAAATGAGCAATAAAAAACCGCCCAGGAATGTGGGCGGCGAGTATCGTAGCTTTTGCATTAATCTCATAAAGGTAAGTGAGAGCGATGCTTTTGCACTAAAGGTATTTAATCAAAGGTTATAAACCTTTAATGTTCTCAGCTTCTAATTCAGAGAAATACTTCACTGTTTTTACTTTTAGCTCTTGTTGCGCCGCTTCATCCGCCACCAAGATTGCTTTACGGTGCAATTGCAGCGTAGTCACAGTCCACATGTGGTTAACAGAGCCTTCAATCGCCATTTGTAGTGCTTGGCCTTTATTATGGCCAACAGACAAAATAACCACTTCTTCAGCGTCAAGCAAAGTGCCAACACCAATAGTTAGCGCGTATTTAGGCACTTGATTTAGATCGTCGTTAAAGAAACGTGAGTTTACGATACGGGTTTCTTCAGTCAGCGTTTTGATACGAGTACGAGAAGATAAAGACGATCCTGGCTCATTGAATGCAATGTGTCCGTCAACGCCAACGCCACCCATAAATAAGTTAATTTTGCCGTATGAACGAATTTTATCTTCATACGCTTGGCAATGCGCTTCCGTATCTGCCGCTTGACCGTCAAGAAGGTTGATGTTTTTTTCTTGAATATCAATGTGATTAAACAAGTTATTAAACATGAATGAACGGTAAGACTCAGGATGGTTAGGATCAATGCCAACATACTCATCCATATTGAAAGTCACGACATCTTTAAAACTTACGTCACCATTTTTACAAGCTTCAATTAAGTACTTGTAAGTTACTAGAGGTGTACCACCAGTAGGAAGACCTAAAACAAATGGGCGGTCAGCCGTTGGTTTGAAAGCATTAATACGACTTACGATATGACGAGCAGTCCATTTACCAACTTGTTCTGCATTTACTAATGGGATCAATCTCATGTTTATAGCCCTTATTTCAGATATTCATTTAATGTTTTTTTGTATTGTAAATTAAGTTCTTTTGTTTTCCTAGACAATTTGTTTGTAGTCTTGATCTGCCTCAATATCAACCAATATGAAACAATTTTCATCACTACAGTGGTTTTGGTTCGAAGCTTTTTAGTTTCGAATTGGTTTTTTGTGGATATTTTAATTGAATTAAAGTGAATGTTAAGTATTATAACTTTCGATTCGAAACTTATATCTTTCGTTTTATTGGGTTTAGCGAGGCTTTATTGGCTATTATGAGAAAAAGAAATACACAATTGCGTCGTCATGAAATTGTGAATCTAGTGGTTGAAAAAGGTGAGGTTAGTGTTGAAGAATTGGCGCTTACTTTTGAAACTTCTGAGGTGACGATTCGCAAAGATCTTACCGCTTTAGAAAGTAGTGGGCAGCTATTGCGTCGTCATGGTGGCGCCATTTTATTACCCAAAGAAGTCACTGACAGCATTGCAACCGAGGTCGCTTCAAAACAAAAAGAAGCCTTAGCAAAAACTGCGTTAACTTTAATCCAAGATTACAACCGGATTGTGATTGATTATGGCACTACTACTGGGGCATTGATCCCATTGTTGGGCAATAAACGTGGTTTAGTGGTGATGACCAACTCATTGGCATTGGCAAACTCGATTAACGATCTCGAAAACGAACCAACACTTATCATGACCGGGGGGACATGGGACACCAATTCAGAATCATTTCAAGGTAAGGTGGCCGAATCGGTGTTGCGTTCTTACGATTTTGATCAATTGTTTATCGGTGCCGATGGTTTGGATCTTGAACGTGGAACCACCACTTTTAATGAATTGACAGGTTTAAGCCAAGTGATGGCGGAAGTGTCGCGCGAAGTGATCGTGATGATCGAATCTGAAAAAATACATCGCAAAATGCCAAATCTAGAATTGGGTTGGGAAGGGATCGATATTTTGGTCACCGATGATCACTTATCTGATCAAGATATGGCAACCATAAAATCTAAAGGTGTACGCGTTATGCGGGCACACTATTAAAATAAATATCATTCATGACAAATCAATTTGAACATACCGAAAAGACGCTGTCCCGTCCATGGACGCTTGAAAAAGGTCATCCATGGCCTTTGGACACTTTTCTCTATATTCAATATTGATTCAGCATCTCGTTACCTGAATGGTAATAAATCTATTTTGAACACTTATCTTTACCTCCTTTGCTTGCTGCGGATATGAAGAATAAACAGGATACTTATATTATGTGTGGAATTGTTGGCGCAGTCGCGCAGCGTGATGTAGCTGAAATTTTAGTTGAAGGTCTACGTCGTTTAGAATATCGCGGTTATGACTCTGCTGGTGTGGCAGTGGTGGATGCCGATTCAAATATGACTCGTGTACGCCGTTTAGGCAAAGTGCAAGAGTTAGCCGATGCGGTAGAAGCGACTCATGTATCTGGCGGAACGGGGATCGCGCACACACGCTGGGCAACTCACGGTGAGCCTTCAGAAGTTAATGCTCATCCCCATGTTTCTGCGGATATTTCTGTGGTGCATAACGGCATTATTGAAAACCATGAATCATTGCGAGCCATTTTGCGTGAGCGTGGTTATATTTTCGAGTCTCAAACCGATACCGAAGTTATCGCGCACTTAGTTGAGTGGGAACGTCGCACTTCAGAAACCTTAGTTGAAGCGCTACAAAAAGCAGTTAAACAACTGGATGGCGCATACGGCACCGTGGTGTTTGATCGCAAAGATCCAAGCCGTGTGGTAGTGGCACGTTCTGGCAGCCCTATAGTGATTGGTTTTGGTGTTGGTGAGAATTTTATCGCCTCTGATCAATTAGCATTATTAAGCGTTACTCGCCGCTTTATGTATCTAGAAGAAGGCGATGTAGCCGAAGTAACGCGTCGTGAGGTCAGTGTATTTTCCGCCAACGGTGAGCAAATTAAGCGTGATATCACCGAATCAAACGCCGAGCATGATGCGGGTGATAAAGGTCAATATCGTCACTTTATGCAAAAAGAAATCTTCGAGCAGCCAACCGCATTAATTAATACCATGGAAGCGCGTTTAACCAAAGATAGTGTGATCACGGAAAGCATTGGTGTGAACGCTGCCGAGATTTTATCGAAAGTAGAGCATGTTCAAATCATTGCTTGTGGTACTTCTTACAATGCAGGTATGACCGCGCGTTACTGGTTTGAATCATTGGCCGGTGTGAGTTGCGATGTTGAAATTGCTTCTGAGTTCCGTTACCGCAAGTTTGTGACTCGTCCAAACAGCTTATTAATTACCTTATCGCAATCGGGTGAAACCGCCGATACCTTAGCTGCGCTACGTTTAGCCAAACAAAAAGGTTATATGTCGGCAATGTCTATTTGTAACGTTGCCGGTTCATCCTTGGTTCGTGAATCGGACTTGGCTTTTATGACTCGCGCAGGAACTGAAATTGGGGTGGCATCAACCAAAGCATTCACCACTCAACTGGCAGCCTTACTGATGCTAGTCACTGCTATGGGTAAAGAGCAACAACGCATTGATAGCGTAAAAGAAGCGGAAATTGTGGAAGCATTGCATGCTCTGCCGAATCAAATAGAAGCCGCATTAGCGTACGACAAAGAGATTGAAGCGTTAGCCGAAGATTTTGCCGACAAACAACACACCTTATTTTTAGGTCGTGGTGAGTTTTACCCAATTGCGGTAGAAGCATCGTTAAAGCTAAAAGAAATTTCTTATATTCACGCAGAATCTTATGCGGCTGGCGAACTGAAACATGGCCCATTAGCGTTAATTGATGCGGATATGCCAGTGGTGGTGGTCGCGCCGAATAATGAATTGCTCGAAAAATTGAAATCGAATGTGGAAGAAGTCCGCGCCCGTGGTGGTCTGTTATATGTTTTCGCGGATGCCGCCGCCGGTTTTGAAGCCGATGAAAGCATGAAGATCATCAACCTGCCACACGTCAGTGACATTACCGCGCCGATTTACTATACCATTCCAATGCAGTTGCTGTCGTATCATGTCGCGTTAATTAAAGGCACTGATGTCGATCAACCTCGTAATTTAGCCAAGGCTGTAACGGTAGAATAATTCTTTTAAATCAAATGGTTAATTTTTTCGGGGCAATAAAGTTTGATCGGTTACAATAAAGTCTGATCATATACAATAAAGATTGATCGTTTTTTGACCTCCTGCTAAGTTTAGCTTAGTCGGAGGTTTTTTTATGTCAGATGCAGATAAGCCATTTAATAAGAAAGACCAAAAGCGTTTAGATGAAAAACGAGGCGAAGGGGCGGGAAAAGATTACGTTCCCTTTATTAAAGTGGGAGAGTTCAGTAGCTCTGGCGAAAGCGTTCGAGTTAAAAGCTCCACAGTTGGCCGCATACATCACTTCTTCTCTGGAAATGAGCTTGCGGCATTTTTGGTGTTCGATTGGTGCAACGAGGTCGTGGACATTCGAGAGCAGTTTCCAATTCCTCTTGTTGATTCTTTAATTATTTGCCGACAACTTGGTATTCGTCACCCGCAAGAAAAGGGCGAGCTTAAAATAGTGACAACGGACTTACTCATCGATTTTTCCGATGGTTCCCAGTTAGCGATCCCCGTAAAACCCGCCCTAAAGCTTGATGAAAAACGCGTTGTCGAAAAGCTTAAAATAGAAAAATTATACTGGGAAGGCCTACAAGTTCTTTGCCCCATTTTCACAGATCAAGAAGTCTCAAACGAGCTAGAAATGAACTTGAAGTGGTTAAAGCCACTCATAGACATCGAAGCCGAATGCCCATTTTCTAAACAAGATGTTATAGATCTTGTAGGTAGACTTACGAAGCAACCCAAAGCTTTTGTTGCTCGATATTGTGCAAAATTGGATGACAAATACCAATTAGAGGAAGGTACTCATATCGGAGTATTTCGCTATGGCATTGCCAATCAGTATTTAAAAGCATCACTAGAAATTCCGTTTACTGAATGGAAGTGTGAAGATGTTGAACTCTTAGTTAGCGATAGTGTAGTGTCACATGGGCAATGTAGGGTTCATTTGCTAGGAATAACTCTTTCATGCGACCCTCTCTTATTATTAATGTTCTAATCTGTTACAAGCATAACCTTATATCGAGTTTATTTTCATTTGAGCCAATCCTTTTTTTGTTTTTTCTTGTTCTAAATTGAGTGAATCTATACAGTTAGAATTAACAAAAATTAAATTGTTTATCCTGAGTTTTACGCTACCGCGTTAGAGAACTGTTGCTCTAACGCGACATAATCATCTTAACCATCTGTATTAACTTGAGATTATATAAAACTACCAAGCATACGTCTCAATGACGTTTTTTTTCGCCATTGGATTGTGGTTAATGTGTTTATTAATGTTTTCTATAAATGGTTGACGAACCTCTGGCCACACACCTCGCATAGAGGCAATGTTATTACCGTGGTCACCCCAGTAGAAACTGAGGAAGTCATCCATGTTTTCAAGTAAGTACTTTTCTTCTTCGAGTATTTGCAGTGGCGTTGGTAAAATAAATTCACCGCGTGCCACTTCGCGCTCTAGCTCGCTTCCTGGCTGTATTGCCAAAGCCATTGGTGCAATCGCATCAGGACGCATGATATTAAGCAGACTAGTAGTGTTCTCTGCGTGCTCTTTTGAACGCTCACGACCGCCTAAACCAAAGATAAATGAAGCGAGAACCTGAATATCAGCCTCACGAGCCATCTCCATACCTTGAATAGCATGCTCGCGGGTCATCCCTTTTTTAATGCGTTCTAAGACAATCGGATCACCAGATTCAAGGCCAGAATATGCCGTGGTTAACCCTGCTGATCGAAGTTCTTTCAGCTCAGAGATACTTTTACGGCGAAAATCATTAAAGCCAGAGTACAGTGCAAGATGTTTTAATTCAGGAAATGTCACCTTGATTCGGTCAAGAATGGCCAGCAGTTTTTCGGTTCGCATCGCCATAACATTTCCATCAATCAAAAAGATTGATTCAACCTTACGATGGGTAGCACGAACCTCAGAAATGTCTTTGTAAATGTCTTCTAATTCACGAACTTTAAATCGCTTATCATCGAACATAGTACAAAAAGTACATTGGTTATTGCTGCAACCTAATGTGGTCTGGATCAGCACACTGTCTGCTTCCATCCAAGGGCGATAAACTTTACCTTCGTAATGCATGTTAAGCTCCTCAGCTCTGCAAATTTCGACGTTGGCAAGCTTACCTATTAATCTTTTGGTTGATAATAGCGATTAAAATCAAATCAGTATTAATATTTAATTAATAATATAAGTAAAAAAAGAGCGTGGATGTACCCAAGCTCTTTAACAGTTCAACTAAGCAGTGCTTGACGATTAACTCGTCAGCTTTTCTGCCAACACGCTATCAATCACTGCGACTACTTTTTCATTTTTCGCTTTATTCATTGCATCTGAGTGGGGTGTGGTGAATCGACCATCGTCATTATCAAAGTATTTACCCGTTGCATCCGCAAACTCTTCCGACAGTGCGGCTCTGTGCAGAATGTCGGCACCAATACCGAGATCATTACCTTGCATGCCATACGCTTCTTTTACGAGTTTACTACCAAGAAATGAAGCAGGATTCACCGCAACGACCGACGGGCCTTTGCCTTTTAGCTGCTCTGCAAGGTAAACCGACCACATGGTAATGGCCAATTTGGTTTGCGCATACGCAGAGCCATCATCCATTTGAGCATCAGAGCTAACTAAAGCATTGAGGTTAACAGGGGCTTGCGCTCTGGATGATAGATTAACGATTCGACCAGTGGTATCGAACAGACTTAGCAAACTCTTGGTCAATAAATACGGCGCAATGGTATTAACAACAAATCGAACATCGAGGTTATCTTTAGTGGTCACCGTTGGGACGATATAGACACCTGCATTGTTAATAAGCACATCCAAACGCTCGTGATCTTTTTTTACTGCAGCTGCAAACGCTTCCACGTCAGCAAGGCTTGATAAGTCAGCAGCATAACCTTCAACAATGGCTTTAGAAGAAAGCGTAGTTAGGGTTTCTTTTACTTTTTCCAGCTTTTGAGGGTTTCGGCCATGGACTAAGACATGATGCCCTTCTTCTACGAATTTTTTTGCGGTTTCAAAACCAATACCATCGGTTGAACCTGTCACTAAAATTACTTTCTTCATTCGTTTGCTCCGCTTGTGCCACGTTGATTGATTGTTAATCATACTAGACAAATGGACTTAAATATTATTAATAAAAAATTAATACTGATTGTAGATTAAGACCTATTATCAAATTTTAGCCAATGACTATACTGAACTCATAACGAAACGCGAGAGAGGTTACACCCCATGAAAGCGACAGTAATTGGTACATTTGGCAAGACAGACGTATTTAAAACAGTAGAACTTTCCAAGCCCGAAGTAAAGGCAGGTCATGTTGTTGTTAAAGTCGCTGCATCAAGCGTCAACACTATTGATATGATGATCCGTGACATGGGAGAAGCTTTGCCATTCCACCCACAATTGCCAGGCATTTTGGGTATGGATTTCGCAGGTATCGTTGACGCTGTTGGTGAGGGTGTGACTGATTATACTGTAGGCGATGAAGTGTATGGTTGTGCAGGTGGACTTGGTGATTTACAAGGCTCATTGGCTGAGTACATGCTGGCTGATATTAACTTAATCGCACATAAGCCCGATAATATTTCTATGCGAGAAGCGGCTGCTCTGCCTTTAGTCGGTATTACCGCTTATGAAGGTTTAGTGCGCGCTGGTATTACTGCTGGTCAAAAAGTACTCGTGCACGGCGGTGCTGGCGGTGTCGGGCATGTTGCTATACAACTGGCTCGCCATTTTGGTGCAGAGGTATTCGCAACCGGCGCTGCAGGTGAACAAACTGACTTAATCAGCAAACTCGGCGCAACTGCGATTGATTTTAAATCTGAATCTGTTGCTGACTATGTTGAAAAATACACGTCAGGTGCAGGTTTTGATGTCATTTTTGATTCTGTTGGTGGTACAAACCTAAACAATTCAATCGAAGCTGCAAAACTCAATGGTCAAATTGCCACAACACTTTCAATGCACGAACAGGACTTAACCATGTTGCACATGAAAGGTTTATCACTTCACGTTGTGTTTATGCTATTGCCGATGATTTACAACGTTGGCCGAGCAGAGCACGGTAAGATTCTAAAAGCGATGGCAAAAATTGTTGAAGCTGGTGAATTGCAACCTGTTCTAGATGCAAAAGAGTTCGCCCTTGCTGATGCGGGTAAAGCTCATGACCGACTCGCTAGCGGTCAGGCAATAGGTAAAGTCGTCGTTAGCATCTAATTTTAATACGACTCTCCCCTAGGGCCCGCTTTAAGTGGGCCTTTTTGTTGCTCTATTTCCCTTAAGATAATTGTGCTGAGGTATTAATGTCTGTGGTCTCACCTACACTAAAACTCATTATTGAACGAACGTTGCCACTAACCATTGGTATGTTCTCTATTATGCTCGTTCAACTGGTGGATTCTATTTTTATTGGGATGCTAGGGCTCGATGAGCTTGCTGTACATGGCATGACCTTACCTTTTCAAGCCGCTATTATTGGTGTGCAGGTTGGTATTGGTGTCGCGGCAACCTCGATTATCTCTCACGCGTGTGGCGCACAAGATACGATGCGATCAAACGCTACCGCCACTATCACAGTGTTGCTTGGTACAATTTTTATCTCACTTATCTGTTTGGGCTTATGGCTATTTAAAACCCCCATATTCAATACCTTTGCGTCACCCGATACGACCACTGAACAATTAGGGGTACTTGCAGCCATTTTCTATGCCTATTGGCCATTTTGGTTATTAAGTGCAGTCGCGGTCGCAGCTCTCTATCTATTAACGTGTATTTACCGTGCCAACGAAGACACCAAAACGGCTGGACGGATGTTTTTGCTCGCCAGCATCATTAACCTTGTTCTAGATCCGGTTCTTATTTTTGTGCTCGACATGGGGATTATTGGTGCGGCCGTTGCTTCAACGATTGGCTATGTCTTTTGTGCAGTTTATATGTTGTTCAAAGCTACTCGTAACGGCTGGCTAAGCTCTCTATCTGTTTGCTTTAAAGCGCGTCAATGTTTAGTCAAATTAGCCCGACTAAGCTCAGCGACCATTGCCAACCAGCTGTTACCGTCAGTGAGCGCCTTTATTAGTATGGTATTCATTGCACGCATCAGTACCAGCTCCATAGCGTTTTGGAGCTTATTAGCACGATTGGAAAGCTTTTTATTGGTGTTTACCTTGGCGTTAACTATGTCTGTCCCACCCATGATTGTTCGTTACTTTGGCGAGAAAAAAGAGCATGAGATTAGTGATTTACTCGTCTGTGCAAGCAAACTTCTCGTCTTATTCAATCTTGTTATGGCGCTAGTGCTAGCACTGAACGCTTCGTGGATTATACCGCTGCTAAGCAATGAGACTGTGATTCAGAACTGGTTTACCCATGCTATGTGGATCATCCCATTTAGTTATGCACCACTTGGTTTATGTATGCTTGTCGTCTCGATATTTAACACGCTTGGTAAACCCAAAACCGCATTAAGAGTCTCTATGGCAAGATTATTTGTGTTCTATGTACCCGCAGTTTGGTTTGGGGCTTCAACAGGCGATATCATCAATGTGATTTATTCAGCATCTATTGCCAATACTCTGGCTGGCGCTTATGCTTGGTTCAAGCTTAGTAAAACCATCATAACACCAACTTCAACAGCACAACCGATTGAAGCATAAGGACGCTTGTTGATGAATATCGAACACCTTCGACTATTTGTACGTATTGCGACGACACACAACATCAGTCAGGCGGGTAAAGAGTTAGGCTTGTCTGCTCCGGTAGCTAGTATGCATATCAATAAGCTTGAAGAAAGCATTGGTGCAAGGCTGATTCATCGCACGACACGAAAAGTATCACTTACAGAGGAAGGCGAAACGCTGCTCCCCTATGCTGAAGAAATAATCAGCAGTGTCGATGCTGCTCAAGCAACCGTGGGGACTGGAAAAGCGTGCCCAAAAGGGACATTACGCATTACCGCTCCCGCCTCGTTTGGTCGCATGCACCTAATGCCCGCATTAAAAGGTTTTCTCGCCCAATACCCTGATCTTTACGTTGATATTCGATTAACCGACTCTATGGTGGATTTGGTCGAGGGGGGCTTTGATGTTGCGATTCGCAATGCTGAGTTAAAAGATTCAACACTCATTGCAAAAAAACTGGCGACCGATAAACGTATTATGGTGGCGTCAGCAGACTACATTGCCGCACACGGCATGCCGAACCATCCATCGGAGCTAAAAAAACACGCATGTATTAACCAAGCAGGCCTTGATTCTTGGGTATTTAGTACCCTTGAAGGTGTTCAACATATTAAAGTAAAAGGCAAAATTAAAGTCGATCACGGTGAAGCGGTGCGAGATGCTGCTGTTGATGGCTTGGGAATTGCCATGTGCGCCACTTGGATTGCCTATCAACACTTACGTGATGGTACCCTTGTTCAAGTGCTTGAAGATTATGACTTGATTGACCACTCGGCAATTTGGGCGGTTTACCCAAGTTCAAGATTGCTTGCGCCTAAAGTTCGCGCGTTTGTTGATTATTTTTCAGAATACTACGGTACGCCACCTTATTGGGATTAAATATTACCCACTTGGAAAGTGATGGCGAAACAAGTAAAAGACTCGCTAAAGGAAAGTTATGGACTTATTTGCAGTATCTGATTTCAGTAAGCCACTGACAGAGCGGATGAGGCCTCAACAGCTTGAAAATATTATTGGTCAAGACCACATATCCTTGCAAAAGGCAAGTTACTCTATCGAGCGGTACAAGCTGACAAACTGGGGTCGACGATTCTATGGGGGCCGCCAGGGACAGGAAAAACGACCCTTGCTCATGTGATTGCTAATGTCACCAAAGCGCACTTTGAAGAGCTAAACGCCACTGAATCAGGCAAAAGCGAAATAGCCCGTGTGGTGCGCTCAGCCAAAGATAGGCTGATGATGCATGGTCAAAAAACGATTCTGTTTATTGATGAAATACATCGGTTCAATAAAGCTCAGCAAGACACATTACTGCCGCATGTTGAGCAAGGTATCATCGTCCTTATTGGTGCAACGACACAGAATCCGTACTATGAAATCAACGATGCGCTTATCTCCCGTTCACGTGTTTTTAAGCTCAATTCAATCAATGATTATCATATCCGGACACTATTACTGCGTGCCCTTGAACAAGATAGTCAGTTGAAAAGCCAGCCAATCAAACTCACCGATGACGCCCTCAAGCACTTTGCTCATGCGGCGAATGGCGATGCCCGTAATGCTCTCAATGCGCTTGAACTGGCCTATTTAACGACAGACAAAACCGACGGGAGCATCAATATTACTCTTGAGATTGCAGAAGAGAGTATTCAACAAAAAGCATTAAAGTACGATAAAGATGGCGACAATCATTACGATACCATCAGTGCTTATATTCTTAGTGTCAGAGGTAGCGATGTTGACGCGGCACTTTACTACATGGTGCAAATGCTTGAAGCAGGTGAAGACCCGAAGTATATTGCTCGCCGATTGATCGTCTGCGCTAGCGAGGAAGTGGGAATGGCCGATCCACAAGCGTTAGTGATAGCTTCACATGCTGCTCAAATAGTAGATTTTGTTGGAATGCCAGAGTGTATTTACGCCTTAGCTGAAGCAACAATTTATGTGACAAGCGTGCCTAAAAGCAACTCAGTATTTAAAGCAGTGCAACGAGTAAAAGCAGACATCCACAGTAAAAATGTCAAAGAGATACCATTGCATATCCGTGATTTCCTAAACAGTCATACGGAAAAAACTGGCAATGGTAAGGGCTACAAAAATGCCCATCATTACCCAAATCATTTTGTTGATCAGCAGCATCTTCCTGATGAACTGGTTGGTCAAGTGTACTATCAGCCAAACCAGCTAGGTAAAGAAAAGTACTTTGCACAGTGGTTAGAATATCTTAATAGAGAAAATTCCTAGCGCTTAACAATGATGAGTAAAGCTAAAGGCTTTCCATCATTAGGTTTAAAAGTAGCCTGTAGATATCAATTCAAAGCGTAAAGCAGAGCTCGTTAAGGAAATTATCGTAAGCAATGGTATGGACACCATCTCATCCTGCATATTTCGGAGCATTCCGATCGGCCATTTCCCCGCCAGAACGGAATCAGCAAAATAGGAAAAAGTACTATTTTGAGCTATCTAATGCGAGTGATTTTGCAAGAATTGAAGAGCTATTTGACGATCATTCAACGTTTTGCACGCACAATTTGGATTACTTTATTGGTGCTAAAAATATTATGCTGATGCAAAGGGCGCATCATGGTTTATATCAAAAGCTTTACTGGGAAATTACAGCCGTTGAAGAGATAAAAGCGGGGGTAATACGTATTGAGTTTGATTTTTCTGCCTTGAATAAGGCAAGTGAATCTGTTCGATTTTTAGGCATAGAGTATATCTTAATTCGTGAGGTGATCATTAGACATATTGAAGTTGCTTAGCTTAGCCGTTTGGAACCAATATACATAAATGGCATAGCATTGTAGTGGCCAAATTAACTATGCCACTTCAGAGGTTGTAACTGATACTGAGTAATCTGCAGCTAGCTATCATTATTACCCTTGTAAATTATTGTATGAAATTAGTTAATTCTGCGTTAAAAGCTTCAATGTGGCTCGTTGTCAAATGTCTTTAAGTGACACTCTTTGTTAGATTCCATTATGGTTCGCGAAAACACAAATAGATCAATCTTTATTGTTATATCAATAGATTTATCACTCGATGTGAACTTATAAAATGATCAAACTTTATTGTCCTCCGACAAATTTCATTGTAAGTAGATGAGTTAATTTATTGATGATAGTTAACAAAGGCAGTGAAGTCGTCGGGCTCACTGCCTTTTTTATCGGGGTAGGTAAGGTTAGTAGTTTGAGTTTTCTAGCACTTTTTCACCAAATTTTCCCGCATGTGGCATCGGGATGTTGGTGGTTTGTGCGCCTCTTAAGAAGCGGATCCCTTCAATTCCAATATGTTGCGCGGAAGTGATGTCTTGATCCGCGTCACCATAAAATAATTGGATTTTAGCTTGTTTCAGTTGGGTCTCTTTTTCGAGTCCGTTCGCAAAGATCACCGGTTGGATCTGCGCTCTATATTGTTTAGGGAAAATAGAACGAATGGTGTTGGTGACGGTTTCATGTCCTTTATTGACTGCGTTTCTGCCAGTCACAAAATAGACTGTATCACCATGTTGTAAGTGCATCGTCACTAAAGCAACCGCGCTTTTTTTCGGAATAGAAAAACGATCCAGCCCAGTACTGGCTTCATTCCAAAAATCTTGATTGTTTAAATAATCATTGCTACCTGGTGAGTATTTTTGTTGGCCGTAATAGAAAACTGGCGAAGAAAATAACATGGTATCGTCGATATCTAGGCCAATATTAATCGGATGATTGGGTAGGCTTTGTTTGATATCGGTAACACTGACCCAGTTGAGATCGGGGTAATTGCTTTGTGCTTGTTGAGTGTAACTATGAATATCAAAGCTTGGGTGTACTTCGGTACTGGCAAAAGAAGGTTGCATCGCGGATAGCACTAATATACCCGTGATCAGGCTAGCTTTTAATTTGAAAAAAGACATATTCCACCATTATTGGACTTTAAAAATTGCATTTTGAAGCAAAGCATTACATATTTATGTGATAAGGCGCATGATTATTGTGGTTATATCCAAGTTGTTGAGGGTATATCTGCTAATAACCCATTTGATTAGTAGAGGCAATTTTGGATTTCGAATTTAAGAAAAATACCTTAGACGGCAGTTATCGGGTGGTGTTTTCATCTGGGCACGAAGCCATTGGACATTGGTTAATTGAAGAGATCGGCACCGATGTCGATAAACTCGATGCTATCGTGCAACAACTTGGTGCACAAAAAAACATCAATCAAGAATGGCGACAATTAGGCAAGGATTGGACGCTATCGATTGAACAAAATGAAATTCATATCAGTGCTAACCATTTGTTAAATATGGACTCTGATGAAGAAGAAGAGTTCGATGATTCACTTTCGGCTTACGATGAAGAAAGTGTTTCTTGGTGCGGTATTGAAGATTTTGAACAAGTTTTGCAATCTTGGCGTGCATTTGTAAGCTAATAAACCACTAAATTAATAAACCCTCTTTTCCTATCTTGCCTCCGCTCGTGAGGCGCTCGCACTATCATGGTGCATTCATTATTGAGTACTTCTCCCTCTGCGCTATCATTTTCTTATTTAACAGTGACTTAAAAAGTTGGCATGTAACTTGATTATGTTTTAAGCATTAACAGCCTATACCCAGATTAAGATGGGTGTAAATGCAGAACATGACGAGGGAATGCAATGAAACAGATTAACGCAATTATCAAACCATTTAAATTAGACGATGTCCGTGAAGCGCTAGCCGATGTGGGTATTGAAGGCATGACAGTGTCTGAAGTGAAAGGTTTCGGGCGTCAAAAAGGCCACACTGAATTATATCGTGGTGCGGAATACCAAGTGGACTTCCTACCTAAAGTGAAAATCGAAATCGCAACCCAAGCAGACAATGTGGATCGCGTGATTGAAGCCATCACTAAAGCGGCGCAAACCGGAAAAATTGGTGACGGTAAAATCTTTGTTTACGACCTAACTCATGCGGTACGTATTCGTACTGGTGAGACGGATGATGAAGCACTATAAGCCTTGTTACTCGTCTTACTTGACGTTGTAGCTTTATTGAAACGCTCGCTACAAACATCAATGACTTGAGTATAAATTGCTAGCTTAAAATAGAACGATTGGAGAATTTAAAATGGAACTTTCAACCACAGTAGTAGAACTACGATACGCACTCGATACCTTTTTCTTCCTTATTTCAGGGGCGTTGGTGATGTGGATGGCAGCCGGTTTTGCCATGTTAGAAGCGGGGTTGGTTCGCTCTAAAAATACCACCGAAATCTTAACTAAAAACTTTGTGCTTTATGCTATTGCTTGTACGGTATTCCTATTAGTGGGTTACAACATAATGTACGTCGGCAATGATGAAGGCGGCTTTATTCCTTCTATTGGCGCATTAATTGGTACTCAAGCAGAAGGTGCAGACCATTCACTCGGATCGGATTTCTTCTTCCAAGTTGTGTTTGTTGCTACCGCAATGTCGGTGGTCTCTGGTGCGGTTGCTGAGCGTATGAAACTTTTCTCTTTCTTAGTCTTTGCGGTGGTTCTTACTGGCTTTATTTACCCAATGGAAGGTTACTGGACATGGGGTGGTGGTTTCCTAGCAGAAGCAGGATTTAGTGACTTTGCGGGTTCTGGTATTGTTCACTTAGCCGGCGCGGCTGCTGCACTAGCAGGTGTGTTACTACTTGGTGCTCGTAAAGGCAAATACGGTAAAAATGGCGACATTCATCCAATTCCAGGTTCAAGCATGCCGCTTGCAACATTAGGTACGTTTATCTTATGGATGGGTTGGTTTGGTTTTAACGGTGGCTCGCAACTTGCGCTTTCTAACTTTGAAAATGCCACTGCGGTAGGTCAAATTTTCTTAAACACCAATGCGGCTGCAGCAGCTGGTGCGATTGCTGCGCTGATTGTAGTTAAATCAATCTGGGGTAAAGCGGACCTTTCGATGATTCTTAACGGTGCATTAGCTGGCTTAGTCGCTATTACTGCCGACCCTCTTTCACCATCACCAGTCGCTGCCGTTCTGATTGGTGGTGTCGCGGGTATCTTAGTGGTATTTAGTATTCTAGCGTTTGATAAAGTGAAGATTGATGATCCAGTAGGTGCACTATCGGTACACGGTGTCTGTGGTGTCTTCGGCCTAATGGTTGTGCCAATCAGTAACGCTGATGCAAGCTTTGGCGCTCAGTTGTTCGGCGCAGTGGTTATCTTTGCTTGGGTATTTGGTGCTAGCCTTGTGGTTTGGGGTATCATCAAAGCAATAATGGGTATCCGAGTATCAGAAGAAGAAGAAGTTGAAGGTATGGACATTCACGATTGTGGTGTCGTGGCTTACCCTGAGTTTTCTTCATCTAAATAAGTAATACTCGTCGTAATTGAAGCCGCAGCTTTGTTGGTCACTATGTCAACTATGTGATTAGGGTGAATAAACGTAGCCAACAACTCTGTAGCGCCAAGGATGAAAGATATTTACATTTAATTACAAAGCCCTGCTCGTTTGAGTGGGGCTTTTTGACATTTATCTATCCTGAGATATTGAGTTATTTAACAAACTCTATACAATAATCGCATTGATAACTATTATCACTTGCATTTAACTTATTAAAGGATTGAATATGAAAAAGCTGTTTCTTGCTTCTGCCATTGCGGTCAGTGCGTTCTCACCCAGTGTTATGGCGGCAGACGAAGTAAATGTTTACTCTTATCGTCAGCCATTTCTTGTTGAACCAATGCTGAAGGAATTCACCAAAGAAACCGGCATTAAAGTGAATGTTAAGTTTGCCAAAGAAGGTTTAGCGGAAAAACTTAAGCAAGAAGGTGAATACAGCCCCGCAGATGTCGTGCTTACCGTTGATATTAGTCGTCTGGCTGAATTAACTAAAATGGATGTAGTGCAACCGGTGGATAGCAAGATCATTAATACCAATATCCCATCTCAATACCGTGATAAAGAAGGCGAATGGTTTGGCGTAACCACTCGTGCTCGCGCGGTTTATTCATCAAAAGATCGCATTGGTAAACTACCGGCTTCATTTGATTATTTGGATCTAGCTAAGCCTGAATTTAAAGGCAAGATTTGTACTCGTTCTGGTAAACATCCTTACAATGTTTCACTTGTTTCCGCCATGATTGCTCATTATGGTGAAACGGAAACCAAAACTTGGTTAGAAGGTGTGAAATCTAACCTTGCTCGTAAGCCCCAAGGTAGCGATCGTGCTCAAGTTCAAGCGATCAAAGAAGGTCTATGTGATGTGTCTCTCGGCAACAGTTACTACCTAGGTAAAATGCTGAACGATAAAGATCAAAAAGCTTGGGCTGATGCAGTTTACATCAACTTCCCAGGTCAAGAAGCCAAAGGTACTCATGTGAATATCAGTGGTATGGCGATGGCGAAATACGCACCCAATAAAGACAATGCCGTTAAGTTAATGGAGTTTTTGTCGGGTGATGTGGCGCAAGGTATGTATGCACAAGACAACTTTGAATCACCAGTAAAAGCGGGCGTGAAACGTTCAGATTTAGTGGCGTCATGGGGGGATTATAAAGCCGATACTTTATCTCTCGATGAGATTGCAGCGCATCATGCCGCGGCAATTAAACTGCTTGATGAAGTGAAGTTTGATCTTTAATCAGTGATTGCCCCCTTGAACTCGAGTTGCAGTGGACGTAAACCATTAAATGGTTAGCCAAGCTGCAGCTTGTAATGACATCGGGATCCTATTGACTTTCGACCTTTGAGTGGTAGGGAATGAAAGAACGATTTTTATTATGGAAAACCAGCAGTTGGGGCTTAACCTTGCTGCTGGTTTTGCCGATCCTGGCGATCTTCTATACCGCGCTATTTAATACTTCGCTGGGCAAAACCGACGATTTGTTTGCTCATCTATTTGCCACTGTTCTGCCGACCTACACTTATAATACCGTGGTTTTAGTGGCTGGCACTATGTTGCTGAGTGCAATATTTGGCGTGCCTGCCGCTTGGTTTATGGCGATGTGCAAAGTACCAGGTGAAAAGGTGCTGCAATGGGCATTAGTATTACCGTTGGCGATGCCAGGTTACATCGTGGGTTATATTTATACCGATTGGTTTGATGTGGCAGGGCCGATACAAATTCTATTACGAGATCTGACCGGTTGGCAGGTTCGCGCTTATTGGTTCCCCGATTTACGCACGCTTGCTGGCGCGATCACCATTTTAGCTTTAGTGCTTTATCCTTATGTTTACCTATTGGCTCGCGCGGCGTTTATGGAACAAAGTTCATCGCTGCTTCATTCTGCTCGCCTGTTAAAATGTACCCCTTGGCAAAGTTTCCGTCGAGTCTCATTACCTCTTGCTCGCCCAGCGATTGCGGTTGGTTTATCTTTAGTGGCGATGGAAGCGCTGGGCGATTATGGAACCATGAATTACTTTGCGGTGCGCACCTTAACCACCGCCGTTTATGATACTTGGCTCGGTTATTCTAACTTGACGGCAGCCGCCAAAATCTCCGCCATTATGTTGTTGGTGGTGGTGTTGCTATTAAGCCTAGAGCGTTACAGTCGTCGCAAGCAAAAACGTTTTCAAACTCAATTTTCTAGCCATGAAGATAATCGTTATACATTAACTGGAGGCAAAAAATGGCTGGTTTCATTTTGGTGCTGGGGGTTAGTGTGTGCAGGTTTCTTATTTCCGATCATTCAATTAGGCGATTATGCCAAACGCTATTTTAGTCGCAGTTGGACCACTGAATTCACCACTTACGCCATCAATAGCTTATATGTTTCCTTTAGCGTTGCGATAACCGCTGTGTGCGTAGCTTTGGTGGTTAATTTTTATCGCCGCTTATCCAATGATTCGAATAACAGCGCTTTGCCGATGCGATTAGCCTCACTGGGTTATGCGGTTCCGGGCACGGTGCTGGCGATTGGTATTATGGTGGCAGTATTAACCTTAGATCATAGCGTGAATGATATTGCAAAATTGATGGACTGGGGACGACCTGGCTTGATTTTCTCCGGCACTATGTTCGCGTTAGTATTTGCATTAACCGTGCGTTTTTCGGCGGTGGCGATTGGCAGTATTGAAAGCGGATTAAGCAAAGTATCACCAAGCTTGGATATGGCGGCGCGCACTATGGGATGCAACACCAATCAAATGTTACGCCGAGTTCATCTGCCGTTGGTGTCGCGCGGCGCACTGATCGCCGGTTTACTGGTATTTATTGAGTCGATGAAAGAGCTCAACGCCTCTTTGCTGTTACGGCCTTTTAATTTTGAAACTTTAGCCACTTATGTTTATAACTTTGCTTCTGATGAGCAATTAGAAATGGCGGCACTGCCTGCTATTTTATTGATCTTAGTGGGATTGATCCCGTTAATCTTAGTTAACCGTTCATTGGAAAAGGCGCATTAATAATGTCAGGTAATGCTCAATACTCAAACCAAAACCAAAACCAACACACAGCCTCTCAAGCGGAATTAACCATTCGCAATCTTACTTGCTGTTACGATGATCAATCAAGCACTCAAGCGGTACTTGAAGATCTCAACTTAACGGTAGAAAAAGGCGAGATCGTCTGTCTCCTTGGTGCTAGCGGTTGTGGCAAAACCACGCTACTAAAAGCGATTGCCGGATTGCTGCCATTATCAAAAGGCAACATGACCTTGGCCAATACCGTGATCGACAATGGTGACACTTGGTTGCCGCCAGAGTCTCGTAATATCGGCTTGATCTTCCAAGACTATGCGCTGTTTCCACATTTAACCGTGAGTGAAAATGTGGCGTTTGGCTTAACCGATTTGAATAAAATAGAGCAAGCTGAGGTGGTAGAAAGCATGCTCGAATTGGTGCATTTATCCGGTTTAAATGATCGCTATCCGCATCAATTATCCGGTGGACAGCAACAACGTGTCGCCATCGCTCGCTCGCTGGCTTATAAACCGGATTTATTATTATTGGATGAGCCGTTCTCCAATATCGATACTCAAGTTCGCCATGATCTTATTCGTGATATTCGCTCGATTTTTAAGAAGCAGGGCGTGACCGCAATTTTTGTGACTCACAGTCGTGAAGAGGCGTTTGCCTTTTCCGATAAAATGGCGGTCATGAATCACGGCGTGATCGAGCAATTTGGTAGCGCGGCGCAGCTTTACTACCAACCGTCGAGTCAGTTTGTGGCTAATTTCTTAGGTGGCGGTGCTTATTTACCCGCAATCAAAGGAGTCGAAAACCGTTTTGATAGCGTATTAGGCATACTTGAAGTTATGGGTTCTAATGTGCGAGAAGGACAGGCCTGTGAGATTTTATTGCGCCCACAACAAGTGATGATCCACGCTGATGCAGAGGGGGATATTCAAGTGATTGAGCAACAATTTATGGGTGAGCATTGCCGCTATATGATTGATGTGCAAGGGGTGAAATTACTCGCTCAAGCCAATCAACTACTCGATGTTGGCCAAAGTGTCAGTGTGGCGGTTGATACTAGCTCCGCAGTGGTGTTTGGCTAGTTCTTTATTTGAAATGATGAGTTACAGTGATTTCTCGAACTCTGTTTTATCTAATGTTAAGCTTGAGATATTAATTCAATGCTTATAAAAGGAATGCAGTAGATGGAATTAACCGAATTTGTACACCAAGTAACGACCGAACCTTTATCGGTTGAATTTGAACAGACCATTAGTGTGATTGATGGAAACTTTACCTTTACGCCAACGGCATTTAAAAATGGTGAAGTGGAGAATGATGCGGGGCAGAATAATGGCTCTTGCAAGATCTTTGCTTTTGCGCAAATGCATAACCTGACTGAAGCGCAAACCTTGGCATGTTTTGGCAAGTTTTATCGTCAAGATGTATTGGAACATCCAGAAAATGAAGATCATCAAAATATTCGTAATTTCATCACACATGGTTGGGCGGGGATCGAGTTTGCAGCGCCGGCTTTAAAGTAGATTTGAATTTTGGGCGATAAATAATACCCATTCCATTTAATTTTTGATCAATTTGAATACGCCGAAAAGACGCGGCTCCATCCTTGGTCGCTGATTAAATTGTTGGAATTGACATAACAAAGCCACACTCGATTGCTCGAGTGCGGCTTTGTTGTTTGAATGGATATACTCAAATCACGATTAAACCGCAGATCCCAAAGAATCGGGTGAGATTGGGGTTTTGTTGACTCGATGCAAACCAATCACAGCTAATAAAGACATGGTTAACATCAATGCCCCTAATGGCAGTTGATTTTGCGCCGGGATCATCGCGGCAACCAATGTGGCAAGCCCCGCGCCAAAATTTTGAAAACCGCCTAATATCGCACCAGCAGTACCCGCGTGATATGGAAATGGAGAGATAGCACCAGTGGTCGCCGCCGGGAATAACACCCCAGCGCCTAAGAAATAAATGGTTGCGCCGCCAACTAGCGTTAATGCATTGGTGTAACCAAATAAGCCTGGAATAAAGATCACCAAAGAACCAATCGCAATGGCGACTAAGCCAAAATTAAGCGCTCGTTTTTCTGAATGACGAGAGGCAACCCAACTCGACATTGCCGCGCCTAATAAATAACCAGGGATCGGCACAATAAATAATAAACTCACTGTGGTGGCGGCAAGTTTCAATTTGCCCGCCAATAGTACGCCCGCCGCCGCTTCAAATAATGCTACACCAGCAAAGGTTGCGACTAAACATAACAGGTAACCTTGAAACTGACGACTACTGAGCACATAACGATAGCTTGTGCTAACCGAATCATAACGACGAGATTCTTTTGGTAGCGTTTCTTTCATGTGAGTAAACATGATGATAGTCACGCCAATACTAAATAGAGCTAAGAATAAGTAACTACCACGCCAGTTAAACGCTTCGGTTAAGTAGCCACCTAATAAAGGCGCAACTAAAGGCGAGAACATTAAACACATGCTAATTAAGCTGTTAACCTTATGCAGTTGCGCACCAGAAAAACAATCACGGGTTAAGGTGCGAGCCATTGCGCCGCCACAACCAATTCCCATGCCTTGGATAAAGCTGCCAACTAGAAATAAACTAAAGTTATGCGAAAAAAGGGCAATAACTGAGCCGGTAATATAAATGCTCAGGCCGACTAAAATAATCGGGCGACGACCAAAGCGATCAGATAATGGGCCGTAGATAAATTGTGATAAGCCATAAGGGATCAAGTAACACGCCATAACCGCTTGCATTGAGGCTGCCGATACATGGAATTCATGCGCCATATAGCCCATTGATGGCACATACATGGTTTGCGTCATTTGTCCGACCGCCGCTAAAATGGCGATCAAAAAGGTTAGTTTGATAAAACTAAGCGGCGCAGACATGCAATCTCTCCTGGGTTAATAACAATAATTTAAGCAAAATAGGGTGAAATAAAGCCGGTTGAAAAGTGACCTTATTGATGGCGAGAATAGTAGTGTTAATACACAATTTCGGCAATCTAAATGTGACTAAGTTTGCAAGATCAAAATCGAGGTAATGGATTAGTTATTCTAATGCCTTATTCCCTTCCTTTAGCCAATATATTGATGTTTAGTGTCGAGCTCACCGCTAAGGGAGGGCGAGGGAGGGTTGTTGTATTGATAATACTCGTTTCGGAGTCATCTTCTTATTACATTTAACCTCACTTTGTTTGTTCATCGGCTAGCCTTCGGCGACCAACCTTTTTTCAACAGCCAAAAAAGGTGGCAAAAAGGCCGCCACTAAAAATTTTGTTATCTTGGATGGACTTGGTCTTTTTGTTAACGGCTTCAAGAGGACATCCATGCCCTCAAGAAGCCTAATCGTCATCCATGACGATTTACACAAAAAAACCAGCGCCCAACCAAGCAAAATTTAGGCGGAATTATCCCAATCCCAATTAATTTTAATACGCTGAAAAAATGCGGTCCCATCCTTGGTCGCTTGAGAAAAGGCCGTCCATTGCCTTTTACACTTCTATCTGTATTCAATTTTGATCGGTAAGTAAATTGTTAAAATGGGGGTAAACTCGCTTTCTGTTAGTTAAAACAAAAAAAAGAGATCGTAGCTTTCACTGTGATCTCTTTTAGAAGTAAGTTTGCTGGCTATTTTATAGCGCTAAAAATGCTTTCATCTGGGCGACGATTTTTTCTGCGGTTGGCTTGTCTTCCATTTCCGAGAAAATACGCAGTAGTGGTTCAGTGCCAGAGAAGCGGGCAATGACCCAGCCGCCATTTTTGAAGTAGACTTTAGCGCCATCTTCATAACTGACTTTCTCTACTTCATATTCAAATTCAGGTAGAAGTTTTTCCACATAAATTTTGTTGTATAACGTGTCTTTTTGCGCAGGCTTAAAGGTGCAATCGCCTTCCGCTGTGTAGGCATAACCATAACGAGCGTAAATCTCATCCAGCATCTCAGATAACTTCTTGCCAGTTACACTGATAAGCTCGACCAATAAGCTAGAGGCAAATACGCCATCTTTGCCTTTAATGTGGCCGCGAATGGTTAAGCCGCCCGAGCTTTCACCACCAATCAGTGAATCGTCGGCTTCCATTTGGCTACTGATGTGCTTAAAGCCTACTGGAACCTCAAAGCTCTTTTCGCCATGATCGGCTGCGATTTTATCCAACAGGTGGGTGGTAGCAATGTTCCGTACTACCGAGCCTTTCCAGCCTTTGTACTCAAGTAAGTAGTAATACAGCAGCATTAGCACTTCATTTGGGTGGATAAAGTTGCCTTTCTCATCGATGATGCCTAAGCGATCCGCATCGCCATCGGTACCAATACCAATGTCATAACCTTCCGCTGCCACTAAGTGCTTTAAACGGTATAAGGTTGCAGCATTGGGTGATGGCATTAAACCGCCGAAAGAAGGGTTTTCGCCATCGTTGATCACATCCACATCACAACGACCATTGATCAATACCGTTTGCAGCGCATTTTTCGCCACCCCAAACATAGGATCAATCAGCACGCGTAAGTTGGCTTTTTTAATCGCTTCAATATCAATAAAGTTGATCACTGAATCAACAAAATCGTTCATTGGATTAATGATGACCACTTTGCCTGTTCCGATCGCGTCTTCAAATTCGACCCGTTTGACATCGCTTGCGGTTAAGCCAGCAATTTGAGTTTCAATTTTTTCGGTGATGATTTCATCGGCATCACGCCCGCCTTCGATAAACACTTTAATGCCGTTATAGTCGGCTGGGTTATGGGACGCGGTAATACAAGCTGAATAAATACAGCCCATTTTGTTGCATTGAAACATCACAATCGGGGTTGGGACAAAGCGATTAATAAAGCTCACCGTAATGCCATTAGCGGCTAATACTTCGGCGAACCATGTTGCAGCTTTATCGGATAAAAAGCGGCGGTCATAGCCAATAACAAAGCCTTTATCGACCGCATTTTCATTGATCATGATGTTGGCAACAGCTTGAGCGACGAGGCGAACATTGGCTTGGGTAAATTCTTCCCCAATAAATGAGCGCCAGCCGCCAGTTCCAAATTTGATCATAACGATATCCTTAAAATGTAATTGTTCAGCGTCATCCCAAAAATGCTAATGATCGGGATGACGATGTTTTTTTGCTGTCATACCAAACTGCCCGTACTCAGGATGACGATACTTTTTATCGTCATTCCGGAAACGAGGAACGAGTTATCCGGAATCTCGCTTTAGATTGTATTGCTGCTTTAAAAGCGAGATCCCGTATCTTCTTCGCTTATGCTCATGTACGGGATGACGGTGTTTTTTGTTGTCATTCCACAAATACTCAGCTTGGGATGACGATGTTTTTTAGCTCTAGCCCATTACCACCACAACGTCATGCACGCTGCCATCCGCTTGAGTTGGGATCGCGCCTTCGATTGCTACGCCATTCAAAGTGATGGATTTCACCCCTTTGCTGACATTATCTGGGTTTTGTACTGTGATGTTGAAAGTCGCACCACGCCATTGACGAGTCACTTCAAATCCAGGCCAATCGGTTGGAATACATGGGTCAATGTTTAAGCCTTCAAAACCTAAGCTCACGCCTAAGATAAAGTTGGTTACCGCAAAGTAAGCCCAGCCAGAAGTACCGGTTAACCACGGGTGGTTTGCTCGGCCATGATCTTGATGATCGCGTCCCATCACGAATTGAACGTATGAATACGGTTCAGCAATGCGTTTTTCGATCATTTCATTTTGGTTGTAAGGATTAAGCGCGTCGTAGAACTTCATCGCTTTATCGCCACGGCCTAATTTGGCTTCTGCTACCCATGCCCAAGGGTTTGGATGAGAGAAGATCGCGCCGTTTTCTTTTACGCCCTGATACACACGAGTGACAAAACCAATGTCATCATTTGGAGTAGAGAAAGACGGAGAGTTTAAGTGCAAGCCGTAAGGAGAGTATAAGTGCTCATCGACCGAATCCATCGCACGCTCGCCACGTTCTTGTGATACGGCGCCCGACAAGACAGCGAGCGTGTTTGACTCTAAGTGAATACGACCTTCGGTTTGTTGCGCCGTGCCGATTTTGTCGCCATCTTTGGTTAGGCCGCGAATGTACCAACCGCCTTCGTCATCCCACAGGTGAGTTTCACATGCTTGGCGTACGCCTTCTGCCATGGTGGTGTAAGTATCGACATCGTCGTTTTTGCCTAGGTATTTAGCGAGGTCGATGAATTCTTGTAGCGCCCAGTAATGCAGGAAAGACACCATAGAAGACTCGCCGCCACCTAAGTTTAAGCAGTCGTTCCAATCGGCGCGTAGGCCTTTACAAATACCGGTGTTGCCGACATATTGAGCCGAGAAATCCAGCGCCGCTTTCATGTGATCGTAAACGCTAGCGTTGCCACCATCCGCGTAAGGAATTTGCTCATCAAAGAATGACTCTTCGCCGGTTTCCATCACATATTTACAGATGGTTGGGACGATCCATAAATGATCATCTGAACAAGTATCTTCAATGCCGTGGATCTTATCTTCATCACTTGGGGTCGGAACCACAGTTGGAGATTTAGACGGTTTAACATCAGCTTTTTCCGGATCAAACCAATCAGGATCAAATAAGTGCAGACCATAACCAGCTTTCACTTGGCCGCGCAGTAAGTCAACCAAACGCTTACGAGTCATTTCAGGATTGGAATGCGGAACTGAAATTGCATCTTGGGCGGTATCACGGTAACCCAGACCAGTACGACCACCGACTTCGATAAAGGAAGCAAAACGCGACCACACCACACAAGTTTCTGCTTGGTATAGAGTCCAAGTGTTGATCATGGTATCTAAGCCTTGGTTTGGCGATTTCACTTGGAACTTGTTACAACGCTCATCCCAGTGGGCTTTAATGCCAGCGAAAGCCGCATCGACATTTGCCAGATCTTGGTATTTAGTACGCAATTTCTCGCCGTTACCTTTACCAATACCTAAGATATACGCAAAGCGAACTTCTTCATCCGGTTGGATAACAAATTGCTTATGCAACGAGCCACAATGGTTGTAACAGGTTTGGGCTGAATTTGAACACTTGCCTTGTTCTACCGCGATTGGGTTGGCTTCATCGCGGTATAAACCTAAGAAATTATCACGTTGACCATCGTATGAATCTGGGTCGAACGTAGAAGCGAGGTAGTAAAAACCTTCCTGCTCATTGGTGTTGTAATAAAGGTCATATTCCAACACGCCGCCTTTGTATTCAGTACCGGCTGAGTACAATGACATTTGATGGTTTTGGTTGTCGGATTGAATGTGGCTAAAGGAGAATTCAACAAACGA
Organism: Vibrio sp. S11_S32; assembly: GCF_014694465.1. NCBI lineage: Bacteria > Pseudomonadati > Pseudomonadota > Gammaproteobacteria > Vibrionales > Vibrionaceae > Vibrio > Vibrio sp. S11_S32. Next base: position 146,879 of record NZ_JAAUWS010000002.1, read on the forward strand.
GAACGTACTGATGGTGCGTGGTTTGTCGCTGGTGTTTTTGATCACCACATCCCACACTTCTGCGTCTTCACCTTTTGGTACAAACAAGGTTTTAGTGGCGGTGATGCCGTTGTACTCACACTTAAATTTAGAGTAAGACAAGCCGTGACGCACTTCGTAGCTTGCTTCATCGAGGCTTTTTGCTACTGGCTGCCATGAGATTGACCAGTAATCTCCGGTTTCATCATCGCGTAAATAGACATAATGTCCAGGGCGATCAAATGACGCGTTAGGGCGAAACTTAGTGACACGATTATGCTCTGGTGAGTTATAGAAAGAGTAACCACCTGCATTGTGAGAAATAACCGTACAGAACTTTTCTGTGCCTAAATAATTGGTCCATGGTGCAGGCACGTCTGGACGAGTGATGACATATTCACGATTGTCATTGTCGAAAAAGCCGTATTTCATTTTCTCTTCCTTAATCAAAATTCTTACTTAAAATTAAAAATATCCCCCGTATTACCTAGGGGATAAACAGCTGATCAGTTTAGTGATTTAAATTTTACCCCTTGGCGCGATAACGTTGGTGTATGGCCATGTAAACGCGCTAAAAAGTCTTGCCAATTACGGTTTTGTTTTTCGGTCCAACACGCTTCCGCTATGGCCAGAAGTCGTGGGAAAAGCATGTACTCCATGCGCTCTGGGGTGTCGATGATCTCGCACCATAAACCGCATTGAATACCGAAAATGTGTTGGCGGACAGGGTCATGACTGTCTAGCTGAGATAAAGGCTCATAGCTGTATGATTTCTCAAGCGGTGTCACCCCAGCCCAATCGACGCCCATTTCTTCTGCGCCATGGTCTTGTACGATGTCGAGGTAGGTAAATTGCGCGGGTTGCAAAATGACATCGAAGCCATTGCTGGCACAATGCAAACCGGCGTTTTCACTTAACCAAGAGCAAATAATGGTGTCTTTGCTAACTTTATCGCCATGCTGAACTTCTTCCCAACCGAGCATGCGCTTGCCTAGTGATTTGAGTTTATTTTCCGCGTGGCGTAATAAGTGTCCTTGCAACTCTTTAGGGTCGGTATAGCCTTGCGAAGCCATTAACGCTTGGCATTTCGGGCTTTGAGTCCATACCCCTTCTGGTACTTCATCACCACCAATGTGAACCAAAGGCGATGGGAATAAATCGGCGATCTCTTCTAATACGGTGTCGATAAAGGTGTAGGTGCCTTGTAGGGCAGGGGATAACACGTTATCGGTGTAGTATTGAATGCTGCGATATTGCGATTGATCTTCGGCATCAACTAATAAATGCGGCAATGATTTAATCGCGGCGCGGCAGTGACCTGGAATGTCGATCTCAGGGATCACTGTGATATTGCGCTCAGCGGCATAACGGATAACCTCGCGGATTTGGTCTTGGCTGTAAAAGCCGCCATAGGTCTCGCTTAAGTGAGAATACTGCGGCTCGATTGGCGTTTTTAGTCCGCGCCATGCCCCAATGTCGGTGAGCTGTGGCAACGCTTTGATCTCCACTCGCCAACCTTCATCATCGGTTAAGTGCCAATGAAAGGCGTTAAACTTGTATTTGGCCAATTGATTGATCAAGCGCTTAACTTGCTCGACGGTGTGGAAATGACGAGCACAGTCGAGCATCATGCCTCGGTGCTCAAAGCGCGGTTTATCTTGAATTAAAGTGCAAGGCAATTGCTGGCTGTTGGCATCAAATTGGTTGCTGATCAATTGCAGTAAGCTGGTGGCAGCATACATAAAACCACTGCTTGAGTTGGCTTCAAGTAATATTTGCTGAGCTTGAATTTCTAATTTGTATTCACCTTCGGCAAGGGTTGGCGTAGTCACAAAACAGACGTTGCCTTGGCTGCTTTTTTTTATCGGAAAGTCAGTAACTTGGCTGAGTTCATCGGCGAGCCATACCAAAGCGGACTGAGCGTAACTGCTGTGTGCTTGAAAGGTGATTGGCGTTTCTAAATTAAAGTATCCGGTTTGCGCTTCAATAAACTGAGGGGCTGGGATCACGCCATTTAAGTTGGCAGTAACCACAGGAAGCGAAATGCGTCTCTTTGGACTGGATGAAAGGGCGATCGGGGTGACCACCACATTAAGTGTTTGGGTGATGCCATCTTTGACCATTTGAATAAAGGCATCATCAAAGCCGTCATCAAGTAATTGGAAAGGCGCAGTATTGGTACCAAATTCAACATAATACGAATTATTGGCTTGTAAGGTTACGCCTTGTGGTGGGGTAAAAACACAATAACCTCCCACTTGCTTAATCTGACCTTGAGTTAACGTTTGTGGCTGAATATAGCGTCGAAAACTGACATGAATACTCCAATCATGTAGATCATGATCACTTAGATTATGCAGCGTTAAACCAAAACGAGAGTAGTTGGTTTGTTGTTCGATAACAGCAAGATCAATTCGGTAATTCATATTCCCACCTTTTGCGGTGTTATTTTTAGTTATATTCGCCATCGCGTAAAAATCAACGCTTTAAAGCAAGTGCTTTTCAATAAGCATTGTAAATAACGGTTTTAAAACAATGACCTTAAAGCAATGTCCTTAAAACAAAGACCTTAAAATAAATTGTGCTCTGGTTTACTGGCCATCATTAGCCCACCATCAATGGCATCTTTTTGCGGCTTGACTAACCATTGCTGGCTTTGCGGTTTGAGCCAAGGCCCGATACGCACCCCAATGCCACCCATTAAGGCAATCTTGCTAGCGCCTCGTTGATGAAGTGCCTCTAGATACATATCAATATCGGCCGCAGTTTGTTGTAAAAGATTGTTGGCAACCTCATCCCCATTGGCGGCACATTGAAATATTTGTGGCGAAAATTGGCCGTAATCACAAGGGCGCGCTCTTTTCGACCATTCAACAATGGCATCAACATCTTGATTAAAATGCTGCATTACAATTTGCGTAATATCGGAATGGGGTTTGATGCCATCTTGAGCGAGTAAAGTGTATTGGATTAAATGCAAACCCATGATCGCGCCACTGCCTTGATCGGAAATCGGGAATTCACGACCACCAACCACATGTTGCTGACCTTGTTTGATCAATAGCCCGCACGATCCTGTTCCTGCGATCATGATCGCGCCATCTTGACCATTGTGTGCGCCCAAACACGCGCCATAAGCATCGGTATTTAATACGATGCTGGCAAAAGGGTGATCCAGTTGCATAAAGCCTTGCCACGTTTTTCTTTGTTCCGCTGCCGCTAATGCCAAGCCTAAGTGCATCGAATTAAAATCGGCTTCGCTGAGGCAGGCTTGTTTAGCGGCTTTTCTTACGGCATGAATAATTGAAGCCATTGCAACTTCCACGCCTAATAAAATATTGGCGCTGCCGCTTTTGCCTTCGCCTAAAATGTTGCCTTGCGGATCGGTTAAACGAGCACGGCAAGAGGTTCCGCCACCATCAATACCGACTAAATAATATGAGTTCATAATGACTCCTTCATGGCGTAATCAAGATGATGTTGTTGGGCAATGATTGCCAATAAATACCAACCACCATGTGGGATCCATTGCTCACCCCAACGCCAGTTTTGCAGCATGTCATCTTTTTGCCCATCGGGATTAAACGCAATATCTTGCTCATCTTCAAAGCCGGCCGTCACGCCATTACATACGCCGCCTTTAGCATTAAAAAAGCCAAGCTCGGGTAGATAGTCAGGGTTGTTGTGACCATGGCCATCGAGCATGCACATGTCATACGGATTCAAGCCGACAATCCAATCTAACGCCGATTGTGAAAAACGCTGTAAATCGCAGATAAGGGCGGCATCTTGTAGGTGAGTTTGCGCAATATTGGCCATGCAGGATAACGAGGCTAAACGGGCATTTTCACCTTGCCACCAGTAACCAGACTCATTGTTGTGAGCGACAAAAAAGGCTTCTCGTTTGGCTTCATCGACCCCTTTAACGTATTGACGCGGGTAACCAAATGGGTTGTTGACTTTACCTGTGATGATTAATTCAAAACGAAGCGCATTTTCAATCACTTGTCGCGTAACTTGTTTGGCATTAGGGTCGGTTTCAATTGCTAAATATTCACATAGTGCGATCACGGGCAAACCGGCTTCTGAGGCATGGAAATAAGGACGAGAACCATCATCATTAGCCGACCAAAAGTGAGTCATATTCTCATCACTCATTTGGCGTTGAGCTAAACGTTGTGCCCAGATCTGTGCTTGATTGGCAAATTCTTGTTCTTGAGTGCAGTGGAAAAGTTCGACTGCCGCTAATAACGCGCAGTATTCATCAATGATGTTTTCAGTGCCGTCATTGAGGTATTGAGTATTGTGCTCAACCAAATGTTGATAAGCCTTGATCGCCGCTTCTAAATATTGATTTGAATTAAATTCACCGTGTTCTTCTAAGCGAGAAGCGCGGGCGAGGGCGGCGATGGCAATGCCGCCACCTTGACGAAATCCAGCTTGATAATCTTCGCCTTTATGCCCATCTTGAGTTTCATAAGCGCAGATCTCGCGTTGATTAATATCTTTACTCCACTTATCAAAAACAGTGGTGTAGAAATAGCCTTCAGGTGACAACATACGCACTAAAAAGTCAGCGCCAAATAAGGCTTCTTCGGTTAATCGAACCGTCGAAAAACGGGCAAAACTGTTCATCTCGGCTGTCAGTTCTAAACCTTTCAACATATTCCACACAACCATTGGAATTTGTTGTGGGTTGAGGAAATTGGCATAAGAAAGGTGACTGAGGTATTTACTCACATCCCCAGAGGCATCATACCAACCGCCATGCACATCGACGGTATTTTCACTATTAAGAACAGGGGTGTTGCGGTCGCGTTGATCGAAGATCCCGCCACAACGTTGAGATTTGAAATAGTGCAAACAATCGGAAAAAGTGCGCTTCATTAGCACATTTTGACCGATCTCAAAAGCATGAGAATGATCGCTGCCAATCGCAAGATAATAGTGGCCGGCTTGGGTGAAGTCTGAAAAGTCGATTTGATAGAAGTCGCCAAAATGCCAGTTATCGACTGATTTTTTGCCAGAGATGAGGAGATTTTTCACCACTTGATGAGTATTCGCATCGACCAATTTAGCGGTCAGATGTTGGTCCAGTGTTGAGGCAAGTACCACAGCATTTTTGCTACTAAAGCAAGGGTAACCAATATGGTTAGTAAAAATTTGCATCGAATGCTCCTAGCCTCTTTTAAAATAGGCTCTGACACCGATTAAGAGTCAGAGCCAATCTGTTGTAACTTGAAGCGACAAGCTTGCCGCTTCAATGTTCTTAGGTAATGCGTGTTTATTTTTCAAATAAGTAACAGCGAACAAAATGGTTAGTCGAAAGTTGCGTTACTTCCGGCATTTTTTCGCGGCACTTATCTGACACATGCAGACAACGACCGGCAAATGGACAACCGACAGACTCTGGCGTCCAAAGTGGAATATCACCTTTATTGCCTTTTAGCTTTTCGTGGATCGATTTCTTAGGATCCGGAACCGCTGATACCAATAATTGAGTGTATGGGTGCTGAGGATCATGAATGATCTCATCGGTGTCGCCCCATTCCACCATGTGTCCGACGTACATGACTGAAAGGTCTTCAGCAATATAACGAGCGGTAGCGATATCATGGGTGATATAAAGTAGAGACATTTTCTTCTCAAACTTCATCTCTTCCATTAGGTTCAAAACACCGGCGCGAATCGAAACATCCAACATTGATGTTGGTTCATCGGCAAGTACCACTTCAGCGCCGACTGCAATGTTACGAGCCAAGTTGACACGTTGACGTTGACCGCCAGATAACTGATGCGGGAATTTCACTGAGGTTTCTTTGGCTGGGTTTAGGCCCACTTGCTCAAGCAGTTCATAAACACGCTCTTGTAGCTCTTTTTTATTGCTGCTTTTTACTTTGTTATGAATTATCAAAGGGCGAGCAATGTGGTGAAAAATGTTATGGGTTGGATTTAACGACCCAAACGGGTCTTGCCATACCATTTGCACCCCTTCACGATATTGCATTAGATCGTGTTTCTTTTTGATCTCTTGAATATCACGACCTTTGTACTCAATGTGGCCACCGCTTGGAGCGTACATTTTGGCGATCATTTTGGCGGTGGTCGATTTACCTGAACCCGATTCACCGACCACAGCAAGACCACGGCTTTTGTACATCTTAAATGACACGTCATTGATAGCGCGCATTTTGGTTTGCTTCATTGAATTGCTGTTAAGCGGGAAATCTTTAATCAGATTCTTCCCTTCAATCAACAATTTTCCATATACTTCTGATGAGCTCATAATTGTCTCCAGCTTTACGCTAATTCTTTGTTAACTGGCTGTTATCGCCGTTTTTTCTATGCGTTGGTTCGCTATACTGTCGCGACTGAAATTGGCTCGCCATATAAATGACAGTTAGACAATCGACCCGGCTCAATTTGACGCAATTGGGTTGGAACTTGGCGACAAGTGTCATGAACACGTTCACAACGAGCTTGGAAACGACAGCCTTGTGGGATGTCTAGCAAGTTCAAAGGGTTACCCGGAATACCCGTTAGCTTGGTTTTTGGCCCAGTTAACGGTGGGAAAGAAGACCCCAGCCCTTTGGTGTACGGATGGTAAGGCGACTCTAAAATTTCTTTTGAAGGTGCGACTTCAATTAATTCACCTGAGTACATGATGCCGATGCGGTCAGAGAACTCGACCATCAGTGACAAATCATGGGTAATGAATAAAATTGAGAAACCAAACTCTTCTTTTAGCGCATAAATCTTTTGCAGAATTTCACGTTGTACCACTACATCGAGTGCGGTGGTTGGCTCATCCATAATGATCATTTTAGGATTAAGCGCTAACGCAATTGCAATAACTAAACGTTGACGCATACCACCAGAGAACTGGTGCGGGTAATCGTTTAAGCGATCGGGGTGAATATCCACGATTTCCAATAGACCTTGAGCGCGAATCACCGCTTGATCACGAGTCATATTGGTATGACGCATGATCACATCACAAAATTGCTCTTCTAGAGGTAATACTGGGTTCAAGGCGTTCATGGCACTTTGAAATACCATCGACATTTGGCTCCAGCGGAAAGACTGCATACGGTCTTCGCTGTACTTCAAAATATCTTCACCGTTAAAAATCACTTCACCGCCGGTAATAAAGGCTGGCGGCTTATGCAGACGCATTAGCGAGAATGCGACGGTTGATTTACCACAACCAGACTCACCGGCCAGACCAAATACTTCGCCTGGCGCTAGGTCAAAACTTACATTGTTCACCGCGCGGACATCGCCCGCGTCAGTGATGTAATCAACACATAAGTTACGAACTGAGATGAGCGGCTCATTTTTATTGATATCTGTCATATTATTTATCTCCGCTCCAAAGTGCATTTTGAGGAGGCATTTCTGGTGTCCGTTCTTTTACGTCTTGCTCGGCAATCTTCTTCCAACGCTTCATGCCTTTATGTGAACGTAATTGCGGGTTAGCAACTTCATCAACTGCGAAGTTAAGCAGTGCGAGACCAACAGCCAATACAGTCAATGCCATACATGGTGCAATCAGTTCCCACCATGCGCCAACCAAGATGGCGGATGAGGTTTGTACGTTGTATAACATGATGCCCCAGCTGATGGTGCTTGGGTCGCCAAGACCTAGGAACGAAATAGTCGCTTCCATCATGATGGCATACATCACAGAACCGATGAAACTTGCGCCTACAATCGAGATAAGGTTTGGCAGAATTTCAACAAAAATAATGCGGAATGAAGATTCACCCAATACTTCTGCTGCTTTGACGAACTCTTTTTCACGTAGAGCTAAAGTTTGTGAACGTACCACACGAGCGCCCCATGCCCAGGAGGTACAACCTATTATCAAGGCGATGGTTAATGGCCCTGCCTCACCAATAAAGGCAGCCAGAACAAACAGTAGTGGGTACTGCGGTATTACCAACATAATATTCATGGCGGCGGTGAGTACATCATCGGTTTTGCCACCAAAGTAGCCAGCCGAAACACCAATCACTGTGGCTAAGAAACACACCACAATACCAGCACCAAAACCCACACCTAGCGATACACGAGCACCGTAAGCAAGTTGAGACCAAACATCACGCCCCATACGAGTGGTACCCAGTGTGTGATCGGCTTTTTTCGACATCGCCATAGTGCGGCGGTCGTTAGCAAGATTGGTTGCGACCCATCCGTCTGGCGTGCTTTGTGCCATTTTTACGATAGCACTTGGGTATTCATGTGGATTACCGGTACGTTTATCGGGTGCATGTTTAGTGATAAACGGAGCAAATACTGCGATAAAAATGAATAACATTAAGATAATCATGCCGGTTAAAGCTTTAGGATTACCGACTATTAATTTAAGGAAACCTTTCATGATTATTTGCCTCCCTTACGTAGGCGAGGGTCAAGTACGACATACAACATGTCGGCCAGTAAGTTAAAGAACAGCATAAATAAGGTCATGATAAGCAGTTGACCTTGCAGAACTTGATAGTCACGAGAGTTGATGGCGTTAAATAACACCGAACCTAGGCCTGGGTAGTTAAAGATGATTTCAACAATCAACTGACCACCAATTGCCATACCTAACGACATCGACAGCGCGGTCACACTTGGTAGCATGGCGTTACGTGCCGCGTAGTTAAACACCACTCGGTTTTCGCTTAAGCCCTTCCCCTTTGCCATGGTGATGTAATCTTCACCTAACAAGTTAATCATGTTGTTACGCATGTTAATTAAGAAGCCACCAATCTGAACCACAGAGGCACAGAACAAAGGTAGAACGGCGTGATAGGCGACATCTTTAATAAATGTCCAGCTAGTCCAATCAGGTAGGTTACCTGCGGTGTAAGCGTAACCGGTTGGGAACCAACGCAAGCCAACCGCAAAGATAAACATGGCTAACATCGCAATAACCACTTGTGGTACCGCTTGCACCACTAACATTCCTGGAGAAATAAAAGTGTCGAATTTGCTGCCACGTTTCCATGCAGCGAAAATACCAAGAATGGAACCTAAAGAAAAAGAGAAAGCAACCGCAGTACCGGCTAAAAATAATGACCATCCAAATGCACGACCTAATAAGTCAGACACTGGTAATGGAAAGAACTGAATTGAGGTGCCCAAATTCCATTGGAAAATGTTTTTAATGTAGGCAAAATATTGTATAAAAATATTACCGTCGACAAAGCCTAATAGCTCTTTCATTGCCGCGATACGTTCTGGAGTAACCTGCACAGTAGCGTGAGCAAACATCATGGTAACTGGGTCACCAGGCATGGCACGCGGAATCGCAAAGTTAATCGTTGCAGCGACGACTAAAGCGATAAAATAAAAACCTAAACGTCTTAAGAAAAATCCCATAACTTACACCTTAACTATCCCAGATTTTTTGGCCTGACTCTGGTTTCAGGACGCCTATTTCAGACAAAGAAATCCCCTGACGACGAGCGCCATACTTTTATCAGTAGGAGGGAGATTTAAATGGCGGCGCATTAGGCATGCGCCGCACGAGTGAACGACTTGCTTATTTAACTGGTTTTAGGTCCAGTACTTGCAATAGACGCTCAGGAATACCAGCCCAGATGCTTGGACGGCCCTTTGGATTTTTCTCATTCCACCAACCAGTGAAGCGCTTCGTGTTGTACTGGAAGAATTGCGCGCCAGACATAACAGGAATCGTTACTTGGTTTTCAGCAATGATTTGTTGGATTTGGTGAGCAATGTTCATTTGCTCTTGCTTGTCAGCCGTTTTGTAGAAGCTGTTTAGCAATGAATCTAACTTATCATTTTTGAAGAAATGCATCGCGAAACGAGGCATACCCTGACCGCTTTGCAACGCTGAGTTGTAAGCCGAGTTCCAGTAAGTGTATGGATCCGCACCGTGGAAGTAGTTAGTGAACGCAACATCGTAGTTCGCATCAAGCATTGCTTGGTTGTAAACCGCAAACTCAGGGGTACGTGCTTTGGCTTTAATGCCCACTTCTTCTAGTTGCTCAACCGCAAGCTGTACTGTGTTGTTAAAGTCAGTCCAACCGTTTGGTGATTGAATCAATAACTCAAATGGCTTACCAGATGGAGTATCAACAAATCCATCGTTGTTTACGTCTTTAAAGCCCGCTTTAGCAAGCAGCTTCTTCGCGCCGTCAACGTTGTAAGTGTTGTAGCCTTTGTATTTATTGTGAACTTTTTCGTCAGACCATGCTTCGAATGCGTAGCCTAGGCCCGATGCGAAGTCATTGACTGTACCGCCGCCGTAGAATGCGATATCAATGATAGTTTGACGGTCAAGAGCCATTGAGAATGCGCGACGGAAGTCAACGTTAGTCAATGCTTCTTTCTTAGCTGGATCTTTTTCAGCAAAGTTCACCATAAAGCCTTGTGTACCTGCTGCAGGGTACCAGTAATGGTGATCCTTGCTGACAGATGCGTAGGTTTTATCAATGTCTGGTACGAACGAAGACGTCCAATCTAACTCAGAGTTAATGATCTTACTTAATAGTTGGTCATTGTTGGCGATTTGTGGCACGCGTAAACAATCAACATTTAGGTCTTTCGCATCCCAGTAATTTGGGTTTTCACACTGAATGTAAAGTTGTGGTGTAAAGGTGTCGATCTCAGTAAATGGACCAGTACCTACAGGGTTTTCATTGGTGAAAGTGGTTGGATCTTTTACGTCTTTCCAGATGTGCTCTGCAACAACAGGCACTTTGGCAATCTCGTAAGGGACATTTGAATTAGCTTCGTTTAGGTGGAAGATAATTTGGTAGTCGCCTTTGATCTCAACGCTTTTAAGTTGCTTGTTAATACCAGATTGGTCAAGTGCTGGGAATTTTTTCACAAGGTTAAACGAGTAAAGCACATCGTGTGCTGTGAACGGCTTACCATCAGACCATTTAACACCTTTACGGATATCAAAAGTTACCGTCATTAGGTCATCAGACATTTTGAAATCTTTTGCAAGACGCATCACTGGCGTATTGCCGTGCATTTCGTTAAAGATAACTAGTGGCTCGTAAATGAAATCCGTCGTTGTTTTTAAGTTAGTAGCACCTAAGTACGGGTTAAAGTTACGTACAAATGTAGGGTAGAAATCCGGTACGATAGTCAATTCACTGCGCTCTGCAGCTGTTGCTACTGTAGAGAAACCAGTAGCTGCAACAGAGATAACTGCTGCAGCGATTGCTGTTTTTTTTATTTTGTTAAGCATAGCTGTTCCTTACTTTTGCTTTTGATTTAGCTTATTAAAAGGAATGTCATCAATTGATAAACACTCGCTTAAGACCTACCCCTGAATAATCTTCTATTGTGGATGTGATGTTCAAACATTCACTAATCATTCCAGAGTGGCCTGTAGGCCCTTTGCCAGTACAGAAAACACCTTATCGTTGAAATCGTCAATTTGTATTCCCGTTAAAAACGTCAAAGTTATGGCTTGTGACGTTAATAACGTAAAAATAAAATTAAATTTGTCGTTTTATTGCGCAGTTTGAAATGTGATGCATATCACGATTACGTTTATTTGGTTAGTGTAAGTTAGTAATCACTACGTTTTAGTGCTTTAAATAAGGTGGTGTTTGTTATTGCTTTTGATCTTGCGATCTGGATCACTTACAGTGAGTGAGCTTACTTTTTTACTGAAAAATAGTATTGCCAATTTGTTGTGACTGACTTCGCATTACCTACAAAAGTTACGCTTTTGGGGTCAACAAAAATCCAAATTAGCGCTTTTTTGTTACTGTTTATCAGTCGGTACTGGCTGTTATTTATTAGTGTAAAATAAGTATTGGTGCGGTTTTGTTAGCTTGTTAGTGTGGTGCTTATCTTGTCTATAATGGTGAGTTGATCGTACAGCCTTAGGCGCCCCACCTTTTTTCAACCGCCAAAAAAGGTGGTAAAAAGGCCGCAGCAAAGCAGGGTTATCGAAGTTATACCCATTCCATCAATGTCATGATCGTTCAACATTGAGTGCAGAGAAGTGTGTCAAAGGCCATGATGACCTTTTCTCAAGCGGCCAAGGACAGATCCGCGTCTTTTTGGTGTATTCAAACTGATCAAATATTAAATGGAATTGGTATTGCTTCCTGCAGTGAACAAAAAAATGCCGTTAAGATGCTCAGATCTTAACGGCGTGATTATTATTACAATCGCTATCTTACTTAACTCATCAACATGGTTCTAACTTAGCAAGATTGCTGAACTCATCAATATAGTTTAACTTACCAACAATAGTTGCAGCTTTTCACGACACTCAATCAAATGCTGGCGCTGTGGGGTATTGGCGTTGCTGTGTTCTAGGATGTAATCAATGGTATTGAGTACGGTGCGCCAACGTGGTGTTTTAGGCAGGGTTTCAATCCGTAGATATTTATCTAAGGTGCGGGTTTGTAGGGTGCTACGGTCGAGATAGACGCGCCACAAGCCACTTTCCTCGGCTAAGGTGTATTTAGTTTGGCCCGTTGCCGATTCCCAATAATCGAGCGCGGTAGTCATTGTATCGACTAAAATATCACGCATAATTTGCTGTTTATCTTCGCTCTTATGCGACACTTTATCGGCTAAGCGAGTAAATTCACCGCCCAGCTCTTTAAGTTGCTGTAGTTTGTTTTTATCGCCTTCAAACGCATAACTCGACAGTGCTTCGATGGCGGTTTCTAAGTTATCAATTCGCTGCGCATTAACGCCGCCGCCAATATTAAAGATATACATAGATTGTAGGCCTGAAGCTTGCGGTAGCGTTAACACGTCACTTTGGATGTGCACTCGCTTATCTTCAATGAAAATATCCACATCGCCACAAAAATGCTCTTGGGTTAAATTCAGGTATTTCGGTGCGATAATCTCATCGGCGGTAGAGCGCTTGAGTTGCTCGGGGCTGCGCTTAAATAATTTAGCCGCCGAATCATTGGCAAAACGAATTCGACCATCTTCACGCACGCAAACAATCGCTTCTGGCGCCGACTCTAATTGCTCTAATAAGCGACCTTGAGTTTCCAGTAGGCTGGCTTCAACTTGTTCTCTAATGCGTAGCTCTTGTTGTAATTTGCTATTTTCTATCCGGCGTTGTTCGGCCTTACTGGCGGTTAAGTGAGCTTTAATCCGCGCCGCCAGTTCTTGTTTATTAAATGGTTTAGTTAAGTAGTCGTTCGCCCCCGCTTCAAAGCCTCGTACCCGATCTTTGCTTTGGCTTAGTGCTGTCAGTAAGATAACCGGCAGTTCACCATGATCATATTGTTGGCGGATTTCTTCACAGGCTTCATAACCACTCATACCTGGCATCATTACATCCAGTAAGGCTAATTCTGGTTTCTCTTTCTCAATTAATTGCAGCGCACTTAAACCATCGGCTGCGGTTTTCACTCGGTAGCCTTCTAAACGTAAGAAACTGTCTAAAATGCGTAAGTTCACCGGTTCATCATCAGCTACCACCAATAATGGACCATCGCTATTTACTGGCAATGATGAGGAATCAAGATCAGTGAGCGGGGCATTACTTTCTGGAGCTTGAAAATGCTCATTTGGCGCTTGGTATTTATGCTCAGCGATTTGTTGCTCACTGGCTATTGGTAATGAGAAGCTAAACGTGGTCCCGACCAGCGGCTGACTACTGACATACAGCGATCCCCCCATCAGTTCAATTAATTGGCGACTAATTGACAAGCCTAAACCTGCCCCTTGACGATAACGACTCGAATCTTGTCCAGCTTGGATAAGCGGCTCGAAGATGTGGTCAAGTTGATCGGCGGGGATCCCTTGGCCGGTATCCACCACTTGCATGCGAATATTATTATCTAGCACCGTGGCCGAGATAATGATCTTGCCTTCACAGGTGTATTTGATCGCATTACCAATTAAGTTATACAGCACTTGCTCTAAGCGTTGAGCATCGGCGGCGATTAACGGCAGCTCTAATGGAATTTGGTTAATAATGCGGATCGGTTTACTGCCAAGTAGATGTTGAGATAATTCCAATACTAAGCGAGTGGCCGACGCAACGTCCACTGTAGTGGTTTGAATGTCTAAATTGCCATAACGCATTTTATGGTAGTCGAGTAGGTCATCGACCAAAGTGGTTAGGCGTTGACCGCTATTAATAATAATATCGAGTTGATGCCTTTGATTGGCTGGCAATGGGCCATTCGCACCAGAGATCAACGATTCCGCAATGCCGACCATACCGTGCAATGGGGTTCTTAATTCATGAGAAGTCGTGGCCAAAAACTCATCTTTCAGCTTATTGGCCAGTTCCAAATCATCATTTTTTTGCTTGATGGTTTGAATATTATTTTCGAGAATTTTATTTTGATCGCCGATCAATAAGATCTTTTCTCTGATCGAGCGTTGCATACGGATAAAACTAACCGATAAGCGGCCAATTTCATCTTTGCGTTTTAATACTTCAAGCTCTTGATCGAGATCGCCGGCGGACACTCGCTCTGCTGCCCACGCAAGTTTTAATAATGGTGCGGTAATAAAGTTAGATAAATAATGAGAGCACACCACCACTAAAATAATGCCTATTACCATCACAATTGCGAAGATATTTTTTAATTGGTGAACTCGGGCATAAGCTTGTTTTTCAGGTAATTGAACTACTAGCGCCCAAGTTTTATCTTTTATATGAATAGGGGTGTAAGCGGCTAGAAGTTTTTCACCATTGGTATCGGTAAATGATTCAACCGCAGAATGACCGGCTAATGCTTTATCGATAACCAAGCTACTGGCATCGATACTTTTTTGAGATAAATCGAGTACTTTTGAATGTTTATGCTGGCCGACTAATAATTTGGTTAACGATTCTTTTTTACTATGCGCGTTGATCATATTTGATAAAGCTGTATTGGGCAGTTTAAACATTGCATAACTGTGTAAGTACCCTTGCTGAATGATAGGCGCCCCTAACCACAAAGTTTGCTTGGATTTGTCTTTATTAAAATCAGAGAAAATAACGGGGGTGTAATCTTCATTATTTTTACGTGAGGCTTTGACGGTATTTCTTAACTTAGCGAAAGTTTGGCCGAGCGGAGTTTTTTGATAAGGGCCGCTTAATAAGTTGGTGCCATAATCCGCGTCTTTTTTGACTGAGTAAGCTACGTTACCATTGCGATCAACTAATAATATATCGCTGAAATCAGAGCGTTTAAGCAGTTCGACAAATGCCCAATGGTAGCGTTTATGCAGCAGACGATAGCGCTCGCTGCCGATAAAATTAGGCGACTCTGGGAGGACCGCAGTTTTGATTTTATTGCCTGAACCTAAAATATAACGTTGTTGAGCATTTTTTCTAGCTTGCTCTATATTGTCACCGAGCATGGTGAAACCGTTGATTAAGCCATAAAAACGTCCGCCACTTGAATAGGCTAATTCAGAGCGAACCACCCCCATCACTTCCGATTCTTTCGCTTTGAGATAACTATTAACCTGTTGCTTTTTAGTATCACGAACGGAGAGCAAATAAGAGGTACTTTGTTCTTGCAAATCTTGGGTGTGAGAGTGTAAGAAAAAAACCGCAATAATAGTAAAAGGCGTAATACTTAGCACCAGAAACGCCACCATCAAGGTGTGCTGAAGCCTTTGGAATTTATTGGATTTTTTTGATTTAAACATAAGTGACTACTTGCTATTGAAATAAAGGGTGGCCGAAATGAAGAAAGTACTCATCTTTTAACTTTTTAGGCAAACGATTAAGCAAAGCCTTTTTACTACGTTATTTGTCGATAGGGAAGATAACTTTATTTTTGATATAAAAAAAGGTGATCGAGAACCAGTATTGTGAGTTTTAAAGTTTCAATATATCGTTGCTTATATTAAAAATTCTAACCCATCTGTTTTGTGAATAAATCTTGGCAGAGGGAATAAAGTAAACGAGATCGCAGATTGATAAGGGCAATATTGGCAGGAAATAATGGATCTTGAAAATAGAAAAAATTCAAGATCCACAAAGATTAGTGCTGAGTTTTATTGGCGTGGTAAATAGCAAATTTAGTATTTTTAGCCGCCACAATACAATGACCAAATGCTTGCTCAATAATCGGTTGGTATTTTAAAAAACTATTGGCGACGATAAACATTTGCCCTCGGGCAGAGAGATGCTGTGGTGCTTGCGATAACAAGGTTTCAGCCGCGCTGTATTGGGTATCTAAACCAGAATGAAACGGTGGATTACTGATTAAAAAATCATAACTTTTACCCACATCGGAATAAATATCTGAGGCAAAAACCTCACCGTCTAAACCATTAATGGCTAAAGTTGCTTTGCTTGATTCAATCGCAAGAGCGCTGATATCGCACATCGCTACGTTGGCCTTAGGGTAACGAGTGGCAAGCACACAGCCAATCACGCCAGCGCCACAACCAAAATCAAGCACTTTTCCTTTCAGCCTTGGTAGGGTTTCAAGCAGTAGCTCGGTACCTTTATCAAATTCGCCATGACTAAATACCCCAGGCAGACTTTTTATTTGCAGAGTGTCATTACCAATGATTAGCGGGTAAGTTTTATACCATTCATTTAAATCAAAAGCAGGCGCTTGGGTATGAGATTGACCCCAATAAAAAGAACAACGACGAGCGGAATCGTATTTCTTAACCGTGCCATATTGAGTAAACATTTTCTCAATACTCTTTACTCCTGAGCGGTTTTCGCCCACTACGCAGATTTCAGTATTCGGCCCTATTTTTGCCATCAACATAGCGAGTAAATATTGGGCCTCTGCCTTAGCTTTTGGCCAATATAGCAGCAACATATCCGCATCGATAGTGTCGGTCAGGTGCGCGCCAAAATAGGATTGAATCTGCTCATGCTGCTTAAATTGCTGATGATAGCCATAGTGAGTGGTAAAAACGGCTACCGACTGACAGTGTTTGGCTAATTCAAGACAAAACAGATCTTCGGCTTCACCGGCGATTAAGACGCGTTTATCTGAAAAGTACTCAATGTTACGTTGAGCGATTTGACTTGGAGCGGTATAGCTAGACATGGATGGGAAACTCTCAGTGAACAATGAGCAGATTTTCGCATAATATGGCCTTGATACCAATCATCTTACGAGTTACCAGCGGATTTAACCGGCAAGTGGTTGAAGTAGTGACGTATTGCAGCCGCGATTTATTAGGCGGTTACAATACGTCAATCGGGTAATATTTAGTTATTATCTTGCATATTGAGGAAATGTTTGAATTCTTCTTCATACATTTTAAATAGCACCATAGTGATAGCAAAAATCAATGGGCCATAAATTAAACCGATTAAACCGAATAATTGAATACCGCCTAATAAAGAGAAGAAGATCAATAAAGTATCCATGCCTGCGCTGCCTTGCATTAGCAGAGGACGAATGATGTTATCAATTGATCCAATGATGGTGACCCCCCATATAACCAAGAAAATCCCCCAACCAATATCACCAGTTAAGAATAAGTACGCCGCAGCGGGTACCCAAATTAATGCGGTTCCTACCACTGGAATAAACGAAGCTGCACCAATCATGGTTCCCCAGAACAATCCGGGTAACCCAACCAACCACAAGGAAAAACCACCAGCAATCGCTTGAGCAATCGCGGTTAAAAAGGAACCAAGCACTGCTGATTTAGATACCTGCTCAACTTCAGTGAGTAAGCGGTCTTCTTGGCTACGAGAGAGCGGTAGGATATGACGCATGCCATTAACCAGCTTATCGCGGTCGCGTAACAAGAAGAACAACACAAATAACATTAAAAAGAAATTAGCGAGAAATCCAGTCGCATCGCCTAAAATTTTGGCACTAAATGAGACCAAAACTGATCCAAATTGCGAGATAAAGCGTGCTGCTCGTTGGGCTATTTGTTGTGGGTCGAGGTTATCGAACGGTAAGTATTGATTGGCAATGTGCAGTGCTTTAGCGATATAAGGATGGCTAAGTAGCTCTTGAATACCGCCATCACTGGCCCAGGCATAAACGGTTTGGGAGAAGTGCGCTCCTTGCTGAATAATGGCGGCGAATACGGCTAATAATGGAATAACAATAATAAAAGTGAGCAGTAAACAAGAGATAAAAGCAATGCTATTAGGGCAACTTGACCAACGGTTTTCAAGCTTCTCATGTAATGGGTAAATAAGCAGTGAAATGATAAATGCCATCACAATTGAGTTGAGATAAGGGGATATCAATAAAAAACAAGCATAGGCAGCAAACAGTAATGCCACAATTAATACCCAATGTGTGGGGCCCATTCGAAACCTGTTAGTCATGTGTCGTCCTTGTTAAGGTCATATTGAAGCTATGGCTTCTTGAAATGAGTAGAATATAAGCGTATATAATGATGGTAAAGCTAATCGTTATCAATTAATGTTTAATCGCATTTGGAGGCAATATGGCATGTTGTGGTAAAAAAGAAGGTTGTGCGAGTAACAAGCGCAGAAAGCCTATTCCATGGTTCAGTGTTTTAGTTGCGGTTGTGGTATTGCTCGTTATTATTAATTGGCAATAATTATACCCTTCGTACTTGAAGCTACAGCTTTGTTGGCTACGTTCACTCACCCCAATCATTTAGGCAAGCTAAACTCATGGGGCTAAGCGATCTTGCCGCCTCACTGTAACCTCAATTACTTTGGGTATAAATAGCATCTTCGTACTTGAAGCTACAGCTTTGTTGGCTACGTTCACTCACCCCAATCACTTAGATGAGCCTTCTGTTTATAAAAGAATGCTCATGGGGCTGAGTGATGTTGGGGGTAAATAATTCCCTCTAAAATATTATTTAGACTCTGTGGCCATGATTGCAAAACAACGATCAGCGGCTTCAAGGGTTGCTTCTATCTCACGAGGTGAGTGAGCAAGTGACATAAAGCTGGCCTCAAATGCTGATGGTGCTAAGTTAACACCATGCTCAAGCATTAAGTGGAAGAAGCGCTTAAAGCGTTCTGTGTCACATTTAGTCACGTCTTCATAGCAAGTAACGGTTTTTTGCTCAGTAAAGAAGAAACCGAACATACCACCTACATAGTTAATCGCCATTGGAATGCCGTGCTCTGCAGCGGATTTTTTTAGCCCTTTAGCCAATCGTTTAGTGTGTTTAGCTAGGCGCGCTTCGTTTTCTTCACCTTCTAATTCGTTCAAACAAGCTAGACCTGCCGCCATCGCGATAGGGTTACCAGAGAGTGTACCTGCTTGGTAAACCGGACCGGTAGGGGCAACAAATTGCATTACATCGCGACGACCACCAAATGCGCCGACTGGCATGCCGCCACCAATCACCTTACCCAGTGTGGTTAAGTCTGGCTTGATGTCGTAGTACGCTTGTGCGCCACCTTGGGCCACCCGAAAACCTGTCATCACTTCATCAAAAATCAGCAATGCGCCGGATGCATCACAAATCTCACGTAAGCCTTCAAGAAAACCTTCAACCGGAGGAATGCAGTTCATGTTGCCCGCTACAGGCTCCACAATAATACAAGCAATCTCACCTTGGTTAGCATCAAACAACTCTTGCACTGAGGTTAAATCATTAAAGGTGGCGGTTAATGTGTATTTAGCAAAATCAGCGGGTACGCCAGGAGAGCTTGGTTGGCCTAAGGTTAATGCACCAGAACCGGCTTTAACTAATAAGCTATCAGCGTGGCCGTGGTAACAACCTTCAAATTTAAGGATCTTATCGCGACCGGTAAAACCACGCGCTAAACGAATGGCACTCATGGTCGCTTCAGTGCCTGAATTCACCATGCGCAGTTGTTCCATTGATGGCACTAACTCAGAGACTTTTTCAGCCATTTTGATTTCAGATTCAGTTGGCGCGCCAAAACTAAGACCTCGTTCTGCCGCTTTAATCACCGCGTTACGAACAGCAGTATTGTTATGGCCTAAAATCATCGGTCCCCAAGAACCCACATAATCAATATAAGCTTTACCATCGGCATCAAAGATTAATGGACCATCTGCACGTTTGATGAAAAGAGGGGTGCCACCGACACCATTAAATGCACGTACAGGTGAATTGACACCACCGGGAATAGTCTGCTGTGCTTGTTGGTACAGTTCAGAAGATTTGCTCATGGGGTTTCCTTTATTTTTCTCTTAGTCGCTACGCGCTTCTTGTCGCAGCCAGAAGTCTTATGCGGAAAGTACAACACCGCTATTCATTTAGCATGCTTGTTGATTTAGGCATGACTGGAATACCTGAGCATTGTATAACTAAGATGGTAGATATTGCACTGATTTAGACGTTAAAATTTGTTAAAGCCGCGCCAATGGTGTTAAATCAGAGGCACTTTATTTTGTCAAAACAAGATCAATACTTGAACGATAAGGTCAGGTATTAGATAATCACTACAATTCAAGTTTGATTGCATAACATAGATGGTAAGACATTCTTAATGCAGTTGTATCTTACGCTAAGCCTGATTAAGTGAATGGGTTTGGTATTTACGCTAATGTGAGAGGCTGTCATGAGCGATGAGCAACTACCTTTATCTTTTTCTGAAACCGCTGCGGCGCGAGTAAAAATCTTGATTGAGGAAGAAGAAAATCCAGAATTAAAATTACGTGTTTATATCACCGGTGGTGGTTGCAGTGGTTTTCAATACGGCTTTACTTTCGATGAGAAGGTAAACGAAGGCGATACCACCATTATCAAACAAGGTGTGACCTTAGTGGTTGACCCTATGAGCTTACAATATTTACTTGGTGGTGTAGTTGATTATACCGAAGGCCTTGAAGGTTCTCGTTTCTTCGTCAATAACCCTAATGCTACGACAACCTGTGGCTGTGGTGCTTCATTTAGCGTGTAACGTTAATTAAATCAATTATTGATGATGTTAAAAATGCCTATCTTATTTAAGATAGGCATTTTTTATGGGGCTCAATTATCAACTTTGATCGATATTTTAATTTTTTGAATGGAGGTTACTTTTTCGCGATCAACAAATGGTTATAGCGCTTGAGCTGCTCTAAATTTTGTTTCGCCAGTTTGATGAAGTCATTTTTCTTTTTATCCGTCAATGATTTAGATTGCGGTAAATTGACTGTTCTTGGGTTTTTATGTACCCCATGAACTAAGAATTCATAATGCAGATGAGGGCCTGTCACTCGCCCTGTGCCGCCTAGTGTGCCGACAGTATCACCTTGTTTAACTCGTTGACCGGTTTTTACCGAACGCTTCTTCATGTGCAAATATTTGGTAATGTAAGTATTACTATGGCGGATAAACACATAGTTGCCATTAAATTGGTTATAACCTGATTTTGCCACGATACCATCACCAGCCGCCCAGATGGGGGTGCCAACGGGCGCAGCATAATCGGTGCCACGGTGTGCGACGACTTGTCCGGTTACTGGATGACGACGAGTAGGGTTAAAATTTGAGCTGACACGACGAAAATCAATCGGTGAGCGTAAAAAGGCCTTTTTCATCGCACGGCCCTGATCATCATAGTAATTACCATCTTCAGGGTTATAAATGGCTTTAAAGGTCGAACCTTGGTTAGTGAACACCGCCGCAATAATATTACCTTGGCCAATATTGCGCCCTTCGACAAAGCGATCTTCGTACAAGACTTCAAAGTGATCGCCTGCGCGTAAATCCAACGCAAAATCAATATCCCAACCAAAAATCCCGGCTAATGCCATAATTTGATTGGCTGATAACCCTGAGCTTACGGCTGCATTCCAAAAATTAGAACTGATGGTGGCTTCGGTATAATTGTATTGAACATCGATATCTTTATTTTCGACCTTGGCAATAAAACTATCGCCTTGTTTATAAACCCGAAAAGATTGATGAGCGGAGAGAGGGCGAACTAGTTCAACTAATTGATTGCTTTGGTCAAAACCAAAATTAAGCGTATCACCTGGGCGCAAACGTGACAGTTGCTTTTCAATCTCAGCATCGCTGGTAATTAATTGATGCAGCAATTTGGCCGAAAGTCCGATACGACTAAATAATAACGAAGCACTTTCACCCGATTGCACCGTATAAGGTTGCCAATGGAGCCAATTTTTTTCAATAGGAGTGGAGCTTAATGCTTCGGTTGGGATCTCTAGCGGGTAAGATTTCCCGATTTTAAACTTGGGTTGATGCTGAGTGAGATCGTCCATATCCGGTAAAATCAATACCGCCAGAGTAATGAACACCACAATAGAGGCGATCAAGATTTTATGTAATTTTGGCAGTCGGGATGATTGGGTGCGTATGTTCATTGAGATTGATATAAATATAGTGATAAAAATAAGATGAGTCAGTCTAACTGGTTTCCAAAAAGGGCGCTATTGAGTATCATGTCTTGATACACTTTTTATGCCTAATTTTCGGAGTAAATCTAAATGGCGAGTATTGAAGCAGCACTGGCAGAGATTAAGCGCGGTGTCGAAGAATTGATCCCTGAAGCTGAATTGATTGAGAAATTAAAACTTAACCGCCCTTTACGTATTAAATTAGGCGCCGATCCAACTGCACCTGATATCCATTTAGGTCATACGGTTATCCTTAATAAATTACGCGCATTCCAAGAATTGGGTCATGATGTGACGTTTTTGATTGGTGATTTTACCGGTATGGTTGGCGATCCAAGTGGCAAAAACACCACTCGTCCACCATTAACCCGTGAAGATGTATTGGCCAATGCCGAAACGTACAAGCAGCAAGTGTTTAAAATTCTTGATCCAGCCAAAACCAAAATTCAATTTAACTCTGAATGGTTAAATGAATTAGGCGCAGCCGGTATGATCCGTTTAGCCTCCAACCAGACTGTAGCTCGCATGCTTGAACGTGATGATTTTAAAAAGCGTTATGCTGGTAATCAACCAATCGCTATCCACGAATTTATGTATCCTTTATTGCAAGGCTACGATTCAGTTGCGATGGAAACCGATGTGGAATTAGGCGGGGCGGATCAAAAATTCAACTTGTTAATGGGTCGTGAATTGCAAAAAGCGCACGGACAAAAACCTCAAGTTGTACTAATGATGCCTTTGCTGGTGGGTTTAGACGGTGAGAAGAAAATGTCTAAATCTTCTCATAACTACATTGGTGTTAGTGAAGCGCCAAGTGAGATGTTTGGTAAGATCATGTCGATCTCGGATGTGTTGATGTGGAGCTACTACGAGTTGCTTTCATTCCGTCCATTAGACGAAATCGCCCAATTTAAAGCCGATGTTGAAGCGGGTAAAAACCCACGCGATGTTAAGATTCTTTTAGCCAAAGAAATCATTGCACGTTTCCATACTCAAGCCGACGCCGATGCCGCTGAGCAAGAATTCATTAACCGTTTCCAAAAAGGTGCGATGCCTGACGAAATGCCAGAATTTGAATTTGAAGCCGGTATTGCGATTGCTAATCTATTAAAAGAAGCGAGCCTAGTGGGTTCTACTTCAGATGCAATGCGTATGATCCGTCAAGGCGCAGCAAAATTAGATGGTAATAAGATTGAAGATACTAAGCTGGTACCGGAAGTTGGTACGGCGGTATACCAAGTAGGTAAGCGTAAGTTTGCCCGTATTACGATTAAGTAATTGAATAAGCTAACGAGCGACTAAATTCTAGCGACTCGTTATGCTTGTTATCAATAAAAGCGAGATTCCCTGTCTATTCGCCTAGGCTCACGCATGGAATGACGAACTTTTTGCTCGTCATCCCAGAAATGAGGCACGAATTATCTGGGATCTCGCTTTTTGCTTTATTTAATTATGTTAGATTTTAATTATGTTAGAGACTTGAGCCTATCACTAACCTTTTAGCTGAAAAGTCGGCAGCGATAAATGCCAACGAATCGCCGCTAAACGAATGCTCAATGTCACCACCACGCCGAGTAGAAAGGCTGGGGAACTATCAATGCCAAAATACAACGCACAGGTATGAACAATACCGCCGGCAATACAGGCCACCGCATAGATCTCGCTACGCAATACCATCGGAATTTCACGCGCTAAAATATCGCGAATGATCCCACCGCCACAACCGGTTAATACCCCCATTAAAACTGCGATCATCATTGAATCTTGCAAGCGTAATGATTTCTCAACCCCAATGCCGACAAACACCGCCAGACCAATGGCATCACAAACGGGAAGTATATACCAAGGCAGTTTTGTTGGGCGTCTTACCAAAATGAGAGTGGTTAAACAGGTAAGTAAGATAACCCACAAGTAATTATTATCAATGATCCAAAAAATCGGTGTCGCACCCAGCATCATATCGCGGATCGAACCACCACCAATGGCGGTTACTGCTGCTAATACCACCACTCCAAAAGGGTCCATTTTTAATCGTCCAGCGAGTAATACGCCGGAAATGGCAAAAATGGCGGTGCCAAATAAATCGAAAAAATAAAGTAAAGATATATCCATGGTAATAAGGTCTGCGATTGGGTTAACAATATTGCGGCAGATTCTACTGTGGTTCGGCCTTAATGCAAAACCTTATTCGAGTGGCGAGCTTGATCAAAATCATCACACACTTGCTTAATTGCTTTCAAGCTACGCATAGTAGGGCGATTTAACCAATCGGGGTTTAATGTCCAAATAAACTGATGCTTAACGGCGGGGATTTGCGGCCAGTCTTGCCACAATTTGGTCGTAATGTTTTGTTGATTAGAGGTGAAAATAACCTGTGGTTTGGCATTGATCACTTGTTCACGACCCACTTGAGGATAGGGGGCGGAACTGTTGGCAAAGATATTGTGACCATGGCAAATATCAAAAATAGCGCTCGGCCAGTAAGGATCGGACATGGTGATGATCGGTGAGTCACCCATTTGGAAGAAGTAATTTACTCGCGCTTTATTTTTGTTTTCGGTTCTAATTGCGGTGAGTTGCTGGCGAAAAAGCTGCGCCTGTTGCTGGCCAATAGTGGGATCAGGTGCCCATCGGCTTAGATCTTCTAAGCTATCGGCAATATCATCAAGGGTATTGATGGAGGAGTAGTAAACCGGAATACCAAATTGTTTGAGTTTTTCAACTTCGCGTGGGCTAGAGTTTTTCGACCAAGCGATGACTAAATCAGGCTTAAGCGCAATAATACGCTCTAATTTAATGCCTTGATAATTAGATACTCTTTCCAGTTTTAATGCTTGAGGAGGGTAATCGCTGCTTTCACTGACACCAACTAAGCTATCGCCTAAACCGGCAGAAAACGCCAACTCGGTGGCATGAGGGGTTAGCGTGATCACTCTTTTCGCTACTGGGTGTGCAGGCGTATTAGCGATACTGCTATTTGCCGTACTGCTATTTGCGATACAGCTTGCTGAGATCAATAGCAGAATAAGAAAGAGGTAAAAAGAGCGTAGTGCCGACATGTCAGGATCCATTGCGTGTCAGTGATGAAATTTCTGTAAAAGCCTTTTTCACGAACAATATTGCCGCATCAGCTATCAATATTGAGCATAGAGAAAGTGTTAAAGACTATAGGTGGTCTTTTTCAAGCACCCATAGATGGGGCCGCGTCTTTTCGATATGTTCAAATTGATAGCTTAGCTTATCGCGTGAATAGGATAAATATTAAGCTTTAATAAGCGTCAACATTGCCATCACCATCGCCGAAGAACTCTTGGCCGCTAATGGTAAAAATTCATCAAAGCTCATTGGTGATTCTTTATCGGCTACATCTGAGATTGCACGCACGACCACAAATGGCTTGGCAAATTGATGACAGGTTTGAGCAATCGCTGCCGCTTCCATTTCAACCGCAACCGCAGTTGGGAAGTGTTGGCGAATAAAGGCTTGTTTTTCAGGGGTACAGGCAAATACATCACCAGTACAAATAAGACCGCGAACTGCGTAAGTATCGTTCATGG
Organism: Vibrio sp. S11_S32; assembly: GCF_014694465.1. Classification (NCBI taxonomy): domain Bacteria; kingdom Pseudomonadati; phylum Pseudomonadota; class Gammaproteobacteria; order Vibrionales; family Vibrionaceae; genus Vibrio; species Vibrio sp. S11_S32. Next base: position 172,665 of record NZ_JAAUWS010000002.1, read on the forward strand.
TTGCCAGTGCTTGTTCGGTCAGTTGGATCAGTTTTTCATCGGCAATAAAAGCGGCAGGTTGTTGCGCCATTTGACCAATTTCATAACCAAAAGCGGTAACATCAGCATCGTGATGACGAACTTCAGACGAAATCACCACATCACCAAGATTTAAGCTTGAATCAAAACCACCAGCAGAACCGGTATTAATCACCACATCCGGTTGGAAGCATTCAATTAGTAGCGCAGTACCAACACTGGCTGCCACTTTACCTATTCCTGATTGCAGCAACACAACATCGACACCATTGATGCTACCGGTGTAAAAAGTACAGCCACCTTTGGTTTGTGATTCGCTATTGCTTAATGCGTCTTTTAGGATCGCAACTTCTTGTTCCATTGCGCCAATAATGCCAACTTTCATAATGTTCTCTGCTTCAATCTAGGTCAATAATGGCGCGATTGTATCATATTAAATGCGAGGGTTAAGGCTGGATCAGATTTTGTTCGAGTAACTTGGTGCGCAGTTTTTGTAGGCGCTCACGATTGACGCCAAAATCTGAATGCCCGACACGAGACTTAGAGCGAATGTGTAAATGGATACCCTCTTTAACGATCTCTACATCATCGGTAAAGCGCAACACTAAACTGGTAAAAGTTAAATGCAGATAATCATCGTTTTTTTCTATCGTTTCAGTGCGAGGAAAGCTTAATGCCACCGTTTCGATTTGGCTTAGACTAATATCGCTGGAAGTCAAAACAAACGGCGCAACTTGATAATCTTTGCGCGTTTCTTGAGTGGATACACAGTTGGGTTTTGAACTGCATAGCATTGGCGCATGAGGTGATGTTTGATTAGATTCCATAATTTTACTCTGGCTGCTGCAACTGGTTAATAGTATAACCATAGCGAATGAGATGAATTTGTGCATATAAACCCTAAGAAAATAGTGATGTTAATCGAATTATTTATATCTAAAAATCTAACCAATATGGATTGATAGTATTAGACTAAATTTACCTTTTAAAGCGTAAAAATAAAGCCCTACACAGTGAACTATGTAGGGCTTAAAGCGTGACTCAGATTCAATGAGCTTATGCAGATTTCATTAATGAATCGGCGCGAGCTTCAAGGTTTGAACTGCCCATTAAGTAACTGTCGATAGCGCGAGAACACTCACGACCTTCGTTGATACAACGCACCACTAAAGATTGTCCAGTACGCATATCACCGGCAGCAAACACACCTTTTTGGTTGGTTTGATAATCTTGGCTGGCCACATTACCGCGATCATCCAATTTAATATCAAGCAGTGCTAGTACGCCTGTTGGTTCTGGGTGTAGAAAGCCCATTGCCAAGAAAGCTTTGGTACATGGGATCACTCGCTCAGAGCCTGCTACTTCATCAAAGCCTGGGCGCTCACCGGGTTTCGCATCTTGCCATACGATATCGGCGATACGTAAACCGGTCACATTACCTTGCTCATCACCAATAAACTCTTTGGTCAGAATATTCCAATGACGCTCACAACCTTCTTCATGTGAAGAGGTGGTTTTCATGATCATTGGATATTGTGGCCAAGGTTGGTTAGCTGGGCGCTCACCTGGTGGAATTGGCATGATCTCAACTTGCGTAATGCTGGTTGCACCATGACGGTTGGAAGTCCCCACACAGTCAGAGCCCGTATCACCACCACCAATCACCACCACATGAGCATCTTTGGCGTGAATTTCTTCCGTTTTAAGATCCATATTATTGGCACGGCGGTTATTTTGGCCAAGGAATTCCATGGCAAAATGAACCCCTTTAAACTCACGTCCAGGGATCGGAAGATCACGCGGAACGGTTGAGCCACCTGTGAGCAAGAGCACATCAAAATCTTGACGCAGTTGCTGAGCGTTAATATCGACACCGATATGCGCATTGACTTCAAACTTAACCCCAGCTTCACGCATCAAATCGATTTTACGATCGATAACGTCCATGCTGAGTTTGAAGTCAGGAATACCAAAGCGCAGTAGGCCGCCGATTTTCTCGTCACGTTCATAAACGGTAACCGAGTGACCCGCCGCATTTAATTGCTCAGCTGCCGCCAGTCCTGCAGGGCCAGAGCCGACAATCGCAATGGTTTTTCCGGTACGTGAACGTGGTTTACGCGGCTTGGCATAGCCTTCTTGGTAAGCGCGCTCAACGATGTTTTTCTCGATATTACAAATCGTGATTGGATCTTGGTTAATCCCAAGCACACAAGCGGTTTCACAAGGTGCAGGGCAGACGCGACCGGTAAACTCCGGGAAGTTATTGGTGCTGCTTAAGATATTCCATGCTTCTTCCCAACTATCACGATAAACCGCATCGTTAAATTCAGGAATGATATTGCCGATAGGGCAACCGCTATGACAAAACGGCACCCCACAATCCATACAACGAGACGCTTGAGTGTTAATTTTTTCACCAAACTCTTGGTCGAGTACGAATTCTTTATTGTCTTGTATACGAACACTCGGATCGACCTTTTTAGGTAGTTCACGACCGTGCTCTAAAAATCCAGTAGGCTTACCCATTTTATACTGCCTCCAACTGTTCCGTGTTTTTAACCGCTGCCTTACGTTTTAACATGACCGCTTTATAATCGCGTGGCATTACTTTCACCATCTGCGCTAAATTGGCGTCAAAATCATTAAGGAAACCTTTTGCTACACTACTTCCGGTGTAGTCAACATGCTTGGTGAGCATATCGCGTAGCAAGGCTTTATCTTCTGCTTCTAGTGGATCCAGATCGACCAGTTCAGCGTTGAGTTTGGTTTCGAAATCACCATCTTTGTCCCAAACATAAGCGACACCGCCACTCATGCCGGCAGCAAAGTTACGTCCGGTAGAACCGAGGATAATGGCACTTCCGCCGGTCATGTATTCACAACCGTGGTCACCAATGCCTTCAACTACCACATGCGCGCCAGAGTTACGAACACAGAAGCGCTCGCCAGCCATGCCGCGAATGAAAGATTGACCAGAGGTGGCGCCGTAGAAACATACGTTACCGACCACAATATTATCTTGTGCTACTATGGTCGATTTTGTATCTGGGTAGAGTACGATAGTACCGCCAGATAAGCCTTTACCCCAGTAATCGTTGGCATCGCCTTCGACTTCAAACTTGACGCCTTTAGCTAAGAATGCGCCAAAAGATTGACCAGCAGAGCCTTTGAACTTAACGTTCATAGGTTGTGGTAAGCCCTGATCTTTATACACTTTCGATATTTCATTCGATAGCATAGTACCAGTACTACGGTCGGTGTTAATGATAGGGAACTCAGCCTCTACCGCTTCACCTTTAGTTAACGCCGGTTGCGCCGCTTCAATTAACTTGCGATCAAGCACCGCTTCAAGGCCATGATTTTGTTGCTTCTGATTGTAAATACCATCTTCAGCACGCGGTTTCTCAATAAACAGAACAGGGCTTAAATCGAGATTTTTGTATTTCCAATGTTGGATATCATCACGCACTTTTAACTTGTGAGATTGACCGACCATTTCTTGAATAGTGCGGAAACCAAGCTCAGCCATGATTTCTCGTAGACCTTCCGCCAAGTATTGGAAGAAAGTGACCACATCTTCTACACGGCCATCAAAGCGTTCACGCAATGATTTATTTTGAGTTGCGATACCAACAGGGCAGGTGTTTTTATGGCACTTACGCATCATGATACAACCTTCAACGACGAGCGCTGCGGTTGCTACACCCCATTCTTCTGCGCCAAGTAATGTTGCCATAGCTAAATCGCGCGGCGTTTTCATTTGGCCGTCAGACTGAACCACGATGCGGTTACGCAAGCCGTTTTTCAGTAGAGTTTGGTGGGTTTCGGCTAGGCCTAGCTCCCACGGCAAACCGGTATGACGAATAGAAGACATTGGTGATGCGCCTGTACCGCCATCAAAACCGGCGATAAGTACCACATCTGCTTTGGCTTTTGCAACGCCTGAGGCAATGGTCCCGACACCTGCTTCCGACACTAACTTAACGTTAACGCGGCTATCACGGTTGGCATTTTTCAAATCATAAATCAGCTGGGCTAAATCTTCGATTGAATAAATATCGTGATGCGGTGGCGGTGAAATTAGACCAACACCTGGGGTGGAGTGACGGGTTGCACCAATCCAATCATCGACTTTGTCACCTGGCAATTGACCACCTTCACCCGGTTTCGCGCCTTGTGCCATTTTGATCTGTAGCTCGGCTGCGTTGGTGAGGTAGTAAGAGGTGACACCGAAACGACCCGAAGCCACTTGTTTAATTGCCGAGCGCTCCCAATCGCCGTTGTCTTTTTTCTCAAAACGAATAGGGTCTTCACCACCTTCGCCTGAGTTAGATTTTGCGCCAATACGGTTCATCGCAACCGCAAGAGTTGAGTGTGCTTCGTACGAAATCGAACCAAAGCTCATTGCGCCAGTGGCAAAGCGTTTTAAGATGCTTTCAATCGGTTCTACTTCCGCTAAAGGAATCGAACCGGCTGGGTTTTTAATGAAATCTAATTGGCTGCGTAGTGTCGCTGCATTATCACCTTGGTCGTCAACGGTTTTCGTGTATTGCTTAAACTGACTGTAATCTTTATTACGGGTTGATTGTTGCAATAAAGCAATGGTTTCAGGGTTAAACAAGTGTTTTTCACCACGTTGTTTCCACTGATAAACGCCGCCTACATCCAGCATTTGCAATGGCACTTCACGAGTCGGGTAACCAACACGGTGACGAACCAAAACTTCTCGTGCGATATCATCAATGGTTAAACCTTGAATGCGCGAGACAGTACCGGTGAAGTATTTATCTACCACAGATTTGTTGATACCAAGCGCTTCAAAGATTTGCGCGCCATGATAAGACTGTAGCGTTGAAATCCCCATCTTAGAGAAGATCTTCAATAGACCGGCGTTAATGCCTTTACGGTAGTTATTGAAAAGATCATCCGATGGCGTTTCAGGATCCAGCTTTTTCTTCTTCTGAAGATCAATAATGGTTTCCATTACTAGGTATGGGTTAACCGCATTAGCGCCATAACCAATTAAGGTCGCAAAGTGGTGAGTTTCACGTGCATCACCGGTTTCAACCACGATGTCACATTTAGCGCGTAGACCTTTGCGGATCAAGTGGTGATGAACTGCGCCCACTGCCAGCATGGCTGGAATCGCAGCATGGTTGGAGTTGGCCGCGCGGTCAGTCAGTAGAATGATAGAGTAACCATCGACCACAGCATCTTCAGCGTACTGAGAGATTCGTTTTAGTGCGCGCTCTAACTTGCCTTTTTCTTCGGTAGCACGGAAGACGATATCCAGTGTTTTTGCTTGTAAGTGCTCGTTATCAATCGCGCGTAATTTTTCCAATTCGGCATTGGATAATACTGGCGATTCTAACTCTACTTTTTGGCAATGCTCTGGCGTTTCGGTTAGCAGGTTATGATCACGACCTAAATAGGTATTGAGTGACATCACCATTCGCTCACGGATCGGATCGATCGGTGGGTTAGTTACCTGAGCAAAAAGCTGTTTAAAGTAATGAGACAGATGTTGTGATTGATGCGATAAAATTGCCAGCGGCCAGTCAGCACCCATCGACATTAATGGCTCATAACCGGTTTCAGCCAACACTTGAATGATATCTTTCACTTCTTCAGAAGTAATACCAAACGCTTGTTGATGTTGCAGTAAACGTGCGGTTGACGGCTGATGGTGCATATTATCGGCTTCAGGTAAGCGTTTAAGGATTAACAGATTATCGTTGACCCATTGTTCATAAGGTTTTGAATTGGCAATGCCATCTTTCACTTCTTCATCAGAAATGATGCGGCCTTGCTCAAGGTCAGCGACAAAAATACGCCCTGGTTGTAAGCGGCCACGATATTCGATGTTCTCTGGGGCAATTTCAACTGCGCCAGATTCAGATGCCATAACCAAGAAGTCATCTTTGGTCACAGTATAGCGAGACGGACGTAGACCATTACGGTCTAATGTAGCACCGACTTGAACACCATCGGTGAAACAGACTGATGCCGGGCCATCCCATGGTTCCATAATATTGGCGTGGTACTGATAGAAAGCACGACGAGCTGGGTCCATGTTTTTGTTTTCTTGCCATGCTTCAGGGATCAGCATCATTAACGCATGTGGCAAAGTACGGCCAGAAAGAACCAGCAGTTCTAGTGCCATATCAAAGTTAGAGGAATCAGAACTGTTTTCTGAACAAATCGGCAATAGCATGTCGATTTCAGCTTGAGTGAATAGGTCGGATTCTAAAATAGCTTCGCGTGCTTTCATCCAGTTTAAGTTACCGCGCACGGTGTTAATCTCACCATTATGTGCAATATAACGGAATGGTTGCGCTAAGCGCCATCTTGGGAAAGTATTGGTAGAAAAGCGAGAGTGAACCAAAGCCAGTGCAGTGACCATGCTTGGGTTTTGTAAGTCTAAGAAATACTGAGGAACTTGATCTGTGGTTAATTGCCCTTTATAAACCAAAGTCTTGTAAGACATTGAGTTAATATAAAAATCATCACCAATATTAGAAACTGACTCTAAACATACTCGAACGGTGTAGTTACGCAGAACATAAAGTTTACGTTCCAGTTCTGCAGGAGTGGTACTCGGGCCACCTGAAATAAACACATGTTCAAATTGAGGTTCGGTGCTGAGGGGATCTTCACCGATCATGGAATTATCAACCGGCAATACACGGTAGCCAATAATTTCGAGATCAAGACGAGCCGCATTGCGCTCTAGAATATCGCGACACTGTTGACGCTTGTATTCATCTTTAGGAAATAGAACCACACCGACGCCATATTTTTCAAATGACGGTAGGCGAATGCCGAGCTTAACGGTTTCTTCTAATAAAAATTCATGCGGTTTTTGCAGTAAAATACCCGCGCCATCACCACTGCATGGGTCGCAGCCTTGACCTCCACGGTGTTCCATACGAGCCAACATATCGAGGGCTTGTGTGACCACGGCATGAGATTTTCGGTTTTTTAAGTGGGCAACAAAACCGATTCCACAGGCGTCATGCTCCAATTCCGGAGTGTACAATCCCTGTGTACTTTGCTCTCTACTTACCATAGATACATCCTTCCAAGTTAATGGCAGAACTAGGCTGGGCATCATGCCCCACAACTAGTACTACTTGTCCTTTATATATTTATAATCTTTTGCTGATCTCACTCAAACTTGGGAAATCAACCCGATTCCTTTCCATTATTCGCAGAAAAATATGTGCGAAAAAAATGATTCCATAGGTGTTTCGTTTGCTATTTTAGTAAATCGACAGGGATTTCTATTGCCAATATGGCGAAATCTAGCGATTTATATTTTCCTTTTAGCGTGACAATTATCACGAAAAAAGCAGTTTCGTATAAACATCCTACATTTTTGTACTATGTAATTCCAACGAAACTTTACTCGATAGATACATTTTTTTGACATTTGTTGAATATTAAATACTTAAAAACGTGGATTAATGATTTCTTATGCCAATTAGTTGAATTTATATTGCCATTATTGGTTTATTGATAACTTGCTTTTTTGTTATGTGATACGCATAAATTTAAGCGTTAATCTTTGTGTTTAGTCTCGATATGATGCGATCAAACACTTAGTTTTGATTGGTGGATTAAGAACAAGAGTTCTAGATATATGCCCACATTAGAAGGGAGTGAATATTGGCTTGCGAATATGTGAAGGTAGATAAGAATAAATACCTCTTTATGGTAGGTTTCCTTGTATTATGTAGGTGACAATTTTAATAAAGTATTTAATGTAATTTAAATGGGTGAAAAATGAATGAACTCGCCGCTGTCAATCATGGGCTTATTGTCGACTTGATCCTGCTCACTGTAGTGATCAGTATTGGGCTTTTTTTGTATTATCAATGTCAGTCTAGATTATCTAACTTAGTCCAAGATACCCCGATTGCTATTTTGCAGATTGATAAAAAAACCGGTCAAGTGGTAGATGCTAACCGAATGGCAATGCAAACATTAGGGGTACGGCATGTAGGTCGGCGTTATTTACTTCCGCCTCTGATGTCTTGTGAAATCCTATTGGAAATGATTCAAAGTGCCAATAAGCAAGAATTTAAACGATGGCAGGTGTCGGAGTCTCGTAGCATACAAGTGCAGCTTACAACCAATAGTACCACTGTTTTTCGTCGTCCTATTTGGGTGGTGCATGCGCTACCTGTAAGCAATAATATAGCGTCCTCTTCGGAAGGATATATCAAAGATTATTTAGCGAAGTTTGCGCTAGATTCGATATCGGAACTGGTGTTTTTTAAAGATAAAAATGGTCAAGTATCAGGCACCAATCGAGCGTATGACCGTTTTTGGCTCGAGCGAGAAGCAGAAAGTTGTGCCAAATTAAGTTGGGATGATCAAACTTCGCGCGCCACTGTTAAACGTTGGACCACGTTACCAACCGGTGAAAGTTGTTTACTTGAAACCCATATTAGCGCTTTGATGGGAGATGCAGGGATACCTATTGGAACCATTGGCATTACTCACGATGTGACCGAGTGGTATAACACCGAACAATCTTTTCTTTATGAAATGGAACGTCGTCAAAATATGGAAATTGAACTTGCTCAGCGTGACACTATGTTGCAATCATTGATGAATGCTTCCCCAGATCCGATCGCTATCTTCAACCAAAATCGAGTTCATGAGGCATGTAATCAACCGTATGCCGACTCTTTAGGGATAGCCAATCCCGACATGCTGATCGGTCAGCGTTTAGAGAATTTATTGCCAATCGAATTAGTCGAACGTTTTAAACAGTCGGATTTGGAGGTTTTAAAAGAAGGGAAAACCATACGTTTTGTTGATACCACTGAAAATACAGCGGGAGAATTAAATTGGTATGACATCGTCAAAGTGCCGTATACCGATCCACTCTCTAATACCACTGGTTGTTTATTGATGGCGCGTGATATTACCGCTCGTATGCATGCAGAGCAACAACTTGCGCAAGCCAATGCGGAACTGGAGCAGTTAAGCTTTTTCGATGAGCTAACTAAAGTGGCTAACCGTCGTCGCTTTGAAGTGGAGTTAAAAGCGATTTGGGCATTGCACTTACGTCAAAGCAGTCCGTTTACCATTATTATCTGTGATATCGATTACTTTAAAAAATACAACCAATTATATGGTAGAGAGCAAGGCGATATCACCTTAACTAAAGTCGCTCAAGCACTAAAATCTGTACCATTACGTGGTGCGGATTTAGTCGCCCGTTATCTCGATGGCCAGTTTGTGTTCTTACTCCCCGAAACCAAAATGCCAGGCTGTTTACATATTGCTGACAAAATCCATCAAGTGATTGCGGATCTTAATATTGAGCATGCGAAATCACCGATTTCAGATAAATTAACCGTTAGTCTAGGTGTATCATCCTTGATCCCAAGGCGCAGTATGCTAGAAAGTGAATTTATCGCTCTGGCGGAAGATGCCCTAGCTCAAGCTAAAGAAAAAGGCCGGATGCAAACTCAAGTGCAATTACTCAATGATGATTACACCCCAACCATACATGCTTCACGTAGGGGAGGCGTCGATGAGTCCAATTAAAAACCTCGCTCAATATTATGTCGACTTATTGGTTAAGCTTGGTTTGGTTAAATTTTCCATGTTGTTGGCGGCGGCGCTAGTCTCATTTTCGGTATTGATCCAAGCTTGTGTCAGTTTGGTATTACGCGGTGATATTGAAAATGTGGTAATTATAAGCTCAGTTTTTTTTGGCTTATTAGTGACACCATGGGCAGTGTATTTTATGACCGTGGTGGTGGAGCAATTAGAAGACTCTCGCCAACGGTTAAGCCAATTAGTTGAAAAGCTAAAACAGATGCGCGCACGCGATGTTGAGTTGCATTTAAAGCTCCAGCAAAATATTGAAGAGCTGAATCAACAAATAGAAGAGAGAGAAAAAGCCGAAGAAGCGCGTGAAGAAGCGATGCAAGATCTCGAAAACGAAGTGTTTGAACGGGAAAAAACCCAAGTAGAATTAGCGGAACGAACCGCGCTATTACGTTCATTTCTCGATGCTTCTCCCGATTTAATTTACTACCGTAATACCCATGGTGAGTTTTCGGGCTGCAATAAAGCGTTTGAAAATTTAGTCGGTTTAACCTTGAATCAATTAGTCGGTTTATCTATTTATGATGTGTATTCCGATCAAACTACTCGCCAACAAGTTGAAGCCACCGATGCCAAAGTATTTGCCGACAATAAAGAGCTGACTTATGAGATCTGGCTTAGTTATCCCGATGGTAAAAAGGCTTGTTTTGAATTTCGTAAATTGCCATTTTACAGCAAAAGTGGCGAGTTATTAGGCTTGGTCGGCTTTGGACGTGATATTACTGAGCGTCAGCAATACCAAGATGCGTTAGTCAAAGCCAGCCAAGATAAAACCAAATTTATCTCCACCATTAGTCATGAGCTAAGAACTCCGCTAAATGGTATTGTAGGGTTAAGTCGTATTTTGTTAGATTCCAAGCTGGATACTGAGCAGCATCAATATATGCAAACCATTAATGTCAGTGCCATTACTTTAGGCCATATTTTTAATGATGTTATTGATTTAGATAAGTTAGATCGTAGTGAATTAGAACTGCTGCCGGTGGATACCGACTTTCCGAGTTTTATCACCGATATTGAAACTATTTCTCATCTTATGGCAGAGCAAAAAGGCTTGCGCTTTGATATGGATCGCCTGACCTCACTGCCGAGCGGGGTCAGTATTGATGCCTCACGTCTGCGCCAAGTATTGTGGAACTTAGTCAGCAACGCGATGAAGTTCACTAAAGAAGGTGGGGTAACGGTTAATATTAGCGCCGACTATGATGAGCAATATGCCAATATTGAATTTGAAATTGAAGATACTGGCATTGGGATCCCAGAATCTGAAATTGACAGTATTTTTGGCATGTATTATCAAGTGAAATCGGGCAAAGATAACTTACACGCGGTCGGAACCGGTATTGGTTTAGCGGTGTCGCAAGAGATCATTCATCGCATGGATGGCGAGATCTCGGTATCGAGTGAACTGGGCTTTGGTAGTACCTTTAATGTCTCGATTCGTGTGCCTGTCGCTCAAGTGGCCGCGATGCCATCTAGCCATTATCAATCACAGTCGAGTTTGCGTATTTTTATGGTGGAAGACATCGAACTCAACGTGACCGTCGCCCGATCAGTGCTAGAAAACTTAGGTCATACAGTTGAAGTAGCAATGAGCGGAGAAGTGGCTCTACAACGCTTTAATCCAGAAAATTTTGATTTGGTATTATTGGATATTCAATTGCCGGATATGACCGGTTTTGATATTGCGCAAATCCTGCGTCAGCGTTATGCACACTTGCCGCCATTAGTGGCATTAACCGCTAATTCGATGACAGATAAAAGTGAATACTTAGCCAATGGTATGGATGATGCGATCAGCAAGCCATTATCCGTCAAAGCCATTTATCGAGTTATCGAAGACTGCATTGAACACCATCTGCACGAGAATAAATCAGTGGCAACTAGCTTTGAAACTGAGCTCACTATATCTGACCCTGTGGACTCCATGATAGTAGCAGAAGCTCCGATTGTGGGTGACTTATCGTCTGAGTTGTTTGATATTGAAATGCTAGAATCTTATATCGAGATTGTTGGGGTCAAACCTATGCTGGAGGGCTTGGATATGTTTGCCCAAGCACTGCCTGAATACCTAGCCGATCTTGATGGTTATATCGAGCGTTGGGATAAGCATAATATGGAATCAGAAGCGCATAAAATCAAAGGCGCAGCAGGATCGGTTGGATTAAAACGCTTGCAGCAATTGGCTCAAAAAGCGCAATCTCCCGAACGAGAAGATTGGCAGCAAAGTGTGGTGTCGTGGATTGATGCAATCAAACAAAATTATCAAGCCGATATTGAACAACTGAAGCAGCATTTAGCTAAATCATACTAGGAAGGGGATTAGAGACTTATTCCGATGACAGTCACTACCTGTGATTTTCCAGTGACCTGATGATCGAGTTACTCTCATTAATATTAAATGAGTCTTGAATATAAAAAAACCTCGCATTGTAATAATGCGAGGTTTTTTATTTGAGGCGATAAATAAATCATTCTTAATATTGAATAAAGTTAAGCCGGTTATTAACGCTTAACTTAGCAATACAAGTTAATTTAGTTACTCTGCTAACTCACCACAAAAGCGGTAGCCTTCGCCGTGAATGGTCGCAATGATTTCTGGGGTATCTGCTACCGATTCAAAATGCTTGCGGATGCGACGAATTGTAACATCTACAGTACGATCATGTGGTTTAAGCTCACGACCGGTCATCTTCTTCAGTAAGTCTGCACGAGTTTGGATTTTGCCTGGGTTTTCACAAAAGTGAAGTAGGGCGCGAAACTCAGAGCGAGGTAACTTGTAGCTTTCACCTGCTGGGTTAACCAAAGAACGGCTATTAATATCGAGCGTCCAATCGTTAAATTCATATTTTTCGACACTGCGTTTTTCTTCTTGAGCTTCACCTTGATTCATTGAGCGTTGTAGCAAGTTACGCGCACGAATAGTCAGTTCACGAGGGTTAAACGGTTTAGTGATGTAATCATCAGCGCCGATCTCAAGACCAAGGATCTTGTCGACTTCATTGTCGCGACCGGTTAAGAACATAAGAGCAACGTTTGCTTGCTCTCGCAATTCACGAGCGAGTAATAAGCCATTTTTACCTGGTAAGTTAATGTCCATGATGACCAGGTTAATTTGATTATCCGTTAGGATTTGGTGCATGTTGTCACCATTGATGGCTTCAAAGACAGTATATCCTTCTGCTTCAAAAATAGTCTTGAGCGTATTGCGTGTGACTTGCTCATCTTCAACGATAAGAATTTGTGGGGTATGCATAGGAGTACCTAAATCGTGAATAATATAAGTAATTTTAGTTTAAAAAATAACATTTTGTTAGCTTGATTATGAGTTGGTTAAGTCATTGTTATATAGAGTAACCAATTATGAATTACCTTTAATATCAATAATTGTACCAAATAGACCAAACCAACATTCTATCATTTGGAATGTCGACTGATGAAAGAGAGTTTACAGTCTTAACAGGCTGCTAACAATATCCGATTGTTAACTAATATTAACTTTGTTGATTTGCATCAATGGAATCAAGCTAGACAAGGTAACTTAATACTGAATACAAGCAAGATAAGTGAATTTGAACGATGTTAAATAAGTAAAATTACCACATTTTACCACATTTTTTCACATTCACTCATATCAACTGATTTAGATGAATTATGCGAAATTAATCACTGATTATTATTTATCAGTAGGTTTTACCTGTGGGTTTTTAATGATTAATTAGTCAATTGTAATGTGTGTGTTTTTTGGGGGGGCGAGTTTAATGCTAATAAAATGAAGTTTTGATTGACTCATCGAGCTTAAATCGGTATTTCTAGTATCAGTTCTTAAGTTAAGTAGATTTTTTATATGTTTTCGACTAGCGCTATGATGATGACCAGCACCACCATTATTATTACCGACACTATAAATGTTGGAGCAGGCTGGTAAGCGAAAGTTTTCAAAAAAAGGCCTGTATCTCTCACCAGATACGGGCCTTTTTTATGCGAGATTAAAACTAAGGAATACCGGAGGAAGGGATGCGAGTATTAAAATTTGGCGGCTCATCATTGGCCTATGCGGATCGATTTTTACGAGCCGCGGACATTATTATTAATAATGCCCAACAGGAAGAAGTGGCAGTGGTATTGTCAGCTCCAGGAAAAACAACCAATAAGTTAGTTGCAGTCATTGAAGCGACATTAAAAAACGGTGAGGCTGAATTACAAATAAATGAGCTAGAGCAGTCATTTTATGATTTGTTTAAAGCGATTAAAGCGGAAATAGGCAACCTAGAAAATAAAAATTTCGATGCCCAAGTTAAAACCTCAATGTTACAGCTGCGCCAGTATGTGCATGGTATTAGCTTACTTGGTATGTGCCCCAATCATGTTAACGCGCGAATCATCAGTAAAGGCGAAAGGATTTCGATCAAACTGATGCAAGCGGTTATTGAAGCTAAAGGTAAATCTGCCAGTCTTATTGATCCGGTGGCCTACTTATTGGCCAAAGGCGATCACCTTGAAGCTATGGTTGATGTTGATGCGTCAACGGTGAATTTCCAACATAACCCGTTACTTCAAGGTCATATCAATATTATGCCAGGCTTTACTGCTGGTAATGCTCAAGGTGAACTGGTTACCCTAGGGCGTAATGGCTCGGATTATTCTGCGGCAGTTCTTGCGGCTTGTTTGCGCGCCGATTGTTGTGAAATATGGACCGATGTCGATGGCGTTTATAATTGCGATCCACGCTTAGTTGAAGATGCGCGTTTATTGAAATCGCTGAGTTATCAAGAAGCGATGGAGCTGTCTTACTTTGGCGCTTCGGTACTGCATCCGAAAACCATTGCCCCTATCGCACAATTTCAAATTCCATGCTTAATCAAAAATAGCTTTAATCCTCAAGGCGCGGGTACTTTAATCGGTCAAGACACCGGTGAAGATAACTTAGCAATAAAAGGCATCACCACGTTAAGTAATTTAACCATGGTTAATGTGTCAGGTCCTGGCATGAAGGGCATGGTAGGCATGGCGAGCCGAGTATTTGGCGCGATGTCGATTTCGGGTGTGTCAATTGTCCTTATTACTCAATCGTCTTCTGAGTACAGCATCAGCTTTTGTATTGAAGCCGCCGATAAACTCAAAGCGGAGCAATCCTTACAGGCAGCCTTTGAGCTTGAGTTAAAAGATCATCTGCTGGATCCTATTGAATTTACCGATGATGTGGCAATTGTGACCTTAGTGGGTGACAAAATGCGCACCGCGCGTGGCGTGGCATCACAGTTCTTTGCCTCGTTAGCTGAAGTGAATGTCAATGTGGTGGCGATTGCGCAAGGCTCATCTGAGCGCGCGATTTCAGCGGTGATCCCAGAAGATCGCATCGCAGTGGCGGTGAAAGCGTGCCATGAAAATCTGTTTAATTCTAAGCATTTCTTAGATGTGTTTGTGGTCGGTCTTGGTGGTGTCGGCGGCGAACTTGTCGATCAATTCCAACGTCAACAAGCCAAACTAGCTGAAAAAGGTATTGTGATCCGAGTGTGTGGTCTGGCAAATTCAAAAGGTTTATTGCTAGATAGTGAAGGCTTGCCTCTTGATGATTGGCGTGAGCGTATGGGGCACGCGACGGAAGAGTTTAGTCTTGCTCGCATGATCGCATTAGTGCAACGTAATCATATTATCAACCCTGTGCTGGTGGACTGTACCTCAAGCGAATCTATTGCCAATCAATATATTGACTTTCTTGCCGCCGGTTTCCATGTGGTCACCCCGAATAAGAAAGCCAATACAGCTAGCATGAGTTACTACCATCAATTACGTGAAACTGCGCGCAGTACTCGTCGTAAACTCATGTATGAAACCACGGTTGGCGCAGGTCTTCCGGTGATTGAAAACTTGCAGAATTTGATTTCAGCCGGTGATGAGCTCGAGAAGTTTAATGGCATTTTATCCGGTTCGTTATCCTATATCTTCGGCAAGCTGGATGAGGGCATGACTTTAAGTCAAGCGACTAATATTGCTAATGATAATGGCTTTACTGAACCCGATCCACGGGATGATTTATCGGGAATGGATGTGGCGCGTAAACTGCTTATTCTTGCCCGTGAAGCTGGAATGGAACTTGAGTTAGACGATGTCATTGTTGAGCAAGCATTACCACCGGGATTTGATGATTCAGGCAGCATTGATGAATTTATGGCGCGTTTGCCACAAGCTGATGGTTACTTTATTGAGTTATCGGCCAAAGCGGCAGCCGAAGGCAAAGTATTGCGTTATGTTGGCAGCATTGATGGTGGTGTATGCCGAGTAAAAATGATCGCGGTTGACGATGATGACCCTATGTACAAAATTAAAGATGGTGAGAATGCGCTGGCTTTCTATAGCCGCTATTACCAACCGATCCCATTGGTGTTGCGAGGTTACGGCGCGGGTACTCAAGTGACCGCAGCGGGAGTGTTCTCGGATGTTATGCGCACCCTTGGCTGGAAATTAGGAGTCTGATCATGACATTAAAAAATGAAAGTGTAGTGGTGTATGCCCCCGCTTCAATTGGTAATGTGAGTGTCGGCTTTGATGTTTTGGGCGCGGCAGTGTCACCGATTGATGGCACCTTGTTAGGTGACCGCGTATTAGTTGAATCTGGCAACTCGCCTTTTGAGTTAAAAACCGCCGGTAGTTTTGTGAGTAAACTGCCCACCAATCCGAAAGAAAATATCGTTTATGATTGCTGGCGTGTGTTTGCGCGCGAGCTTGAGAAAAAAGGCATTGATTTGCAACCGTTAGCCATGACGCTTGAAAAAAACATGCCGATTGGTTCGGGGTTGGGATCAAGTGCTTGTTCGATTGTAGCGGCGCTTGATGCGTTAAACCGTTTCCATCACCAGCCTCTTAATAAGATGGAGTTACTGGCGTTAATGGGCGAAATGGAAGGCCAGATCTCAGGTGGTGTTCACTATGATAATGTGGCGCCATGCTATTTAGGCGGCTTACAATTGATGCTAGAAGAATTAGGCATTATTAGTCAGCAAGTACCGTGTTTTGATGACTGGTATTGGGTGATGGCGTATCCGGGGATTAAAGTTTCGACCGCTGAAGCGCGATCTATTTTACCGTCGCAATATCGCCGCCAAGATATTATTGCTCATGGTCGGCATTTGGGCGGTTTTATTCACGCTTGTCATTCGGCGCAACCTGAACTAGCTGCCAAACTTATCAAAGACGTGATCGCCGAACCGTATCGTGAGAAGCTATTACCAGGCTTTGCTAATGCGCGACAATATGCGATGTCGGCCGGTGCGTTAGCATGTGGCATTTCAGGTTCAGGGCCAACTATCTTTACCATTTGTTCGAAAAAAGATGTGGCAGAGCGTGTGGCTCACTGGTTAGAAGAAAATTACCTACAAAACCAAGAAGGTTTCGTGCATATTTGTCGCTTAGACAAGGATGGTTCGAGCGTAACAGGAAGTGAATTATGAAGCTGTACAATATCAAAGAAAATGATGAACAAGTCTCTTTCGGCCAAGCGGTACGCCAAGGATTAGGTCGTAACCAAGGGTTGTTTTTTCCTGCCGATATCCCACAATTTGATGATATCGATGCGCTGCTAGCAGAAGATTTTATTTCGCGTAGCAGTAAGATTTTATCGGCATTAATTGGTGATGAGTTATCAAGTGAGCAAGTGGCTCAATTGGTGGATGCGGCATTCCAATTCCCAGCACCGATTAAATCGGTTAAAGATGGCGTCTATGCGTTGGAGCTATTCCATGGCCCGACGTTGGCGTTTAAAGATTTTGGTGGTCGTTTTATGGCGCAATCACTGGCTGCCGTCACTGCTGATAAAAATCAAAAAATCACGATTTTAACCGCCACATCGGGTGATACTGGCGCGGCGGTGGCGCATGCGTTTTATGGTATGGAAAACATTAATGTGGTGATCTTATATCCGAAAGGTAAGATCAGCCCACTGCAAGAAAAACTATTTTGTACGCTGGGCGGGAATATTCATACCGTGGCGATTGATGGCGATTTTGATGCCTGCCAAGCGTTAGTGAAACAAGCGTTTGATGATCAAGCGTTACGTGAAGAAATTGGTTTGAACTCGGCGAACTCAATTAACATTAGTCGCTTGATGGCACAGATCTGTTACTACTTTGAAGCCGCGTCTCAAATGAGCAAAGCGGAACGTGAAAACCTAGTGATTTCAGTGCCAAGTGGTAATTTTGGTAACTTAACGGCCGGCTTACTGGCGAAAGCATTAGGTTTACCGATTAAACGCTTTATCGCCGCCACCAATGCTAATGACACCGTACCGCGCTACCTTGAAACCGGTAAGTGGGATCCTAAACCAACCGTTGCCACCACCTCGAATGCGATGGATGTCAGTCAACCAAACAATTGGCCACGAATTGAAGAACTGTGCCGGATTAAAGGTTGGGGTTTAGATACCTTAGGTAAAGGGATGGTAACCGATCAACAAAGCGCTGAATCTGTGGTAGACCTTAATCAACTGGGCTACTTATGTGAACCGCACGGTGCGATCGCGTATCGAGTATTGACTGAACAACTTCAAGCAGGTGAAACTGGGTTGTTCTTATGTACCGCGCATCCGGCTAAGTTTAAAGAAGTGGTGGATGAGATTTTAGGCTCGGATATCGATGTGCCTGCGCCTTTAGCTAAACATGGTGCGATGGAATTACTCTCACAAGACCTGGCGGCAGACTTTGATTTACTTAAAGTGGTATTAAGAAGTGTGCAAGGGTAATAATAAGTCGCTCTTAACCAGTATGCTTTAAAAGCGGGATTGCCTATCTATTGACTATCTATTGCCTTAGCACAGGGGGTACAGGGCACAGATATGAACTTACGTTTTTTTGGCTTCTAAGCAGAAAAAAGACACAAAAAAGCTCAAGAGTGATCGCCACTTTTGAGCTTTTTATTTGCTTGCCAATCCGAATAACAAACAAGGTTATTCGGAAGCAGTCATTTACATAGTTTCTGTAAATGTACGTGCGATAACGTCACGTTGTTGCTCAGCAGTTAGAGAGTTGAAACGTACAGCGTAACCCGAAACACGGATAGTTAGCTGTGGGTAGTTCTCTGGGTGAGCAACGGCATCCTGTAGAGTTTCACGAGAAAGCACGTTTACGTTTAGGTGTTGACCACCTTCTACGCGTGGTGCAGTTTCGATTGCAACTTCACGGAATTCGATTTCGCCTAGTGCGTCAGTAGCAACAACTTGATCAGCTTCAAAGCCAGCGTCTGCAGCAACACAACGAGCTTCGTTTTTCTCGTTGTCTAAAAGCCAGATTGAATTTAATAATTCGTCATTTGCTGCTTTAGTAATTTGGATACCTTGGATCATGTCCATCTCCTTTGCCACACAATGTGGGATTAATATGTGCTCACTTTCTTATGGGAAAGCGTCGTTTGTCTCAATGTCGCTATTATATACGCAATAACCATAAAATTCATATTGATTTAAGTCAAAAAACTACCAATTTTATTTTCCATTATTGGTGGTTTTTGTTGCTGTAAATCAAGAAAACCTTAATAAACGTGGCTTTGTAACTTGTTTTTAAGATTTAAAATATATTTGATAGCTCATTTTGTCGTAATTTTACGACGATTTTAAATGAATTTTTTATGTCAGCAGAGGTAAGTTAGAGGTAAAATAAACCCAATACTGACAAATTTGAGTGACAAGAGGCAATGAGATGGATTGGGCAACAATAATCAAACAGCAGCAACAACTGCCATATTTTCAGCAATTGATGGCATTTGTTGAATCGCAACGTTCTGATCCTGAGATTGAGATCTTCCCTCCTCAAGAGCAGGTTTTTAGCGCATTTGATTACACGCCATTTGAGCAAGTGAAAATAGTGGTGCTAGGGCAAGATCCCTATCATGGACCGAGTCAAGCTCATGGTTTGGCTTTTTCTGTATTGCCCAATGTGAAAGTGCCACCGTCGTTGGCCAATATTTATAAAGAACTTGCTTTGGATATTAAAGATTTCACCACGCCTTCGCATGGTTATTTGGAAAGCTGGGCTAAACAAGGGGTGTTATTGCTTAATACTGTGTTAACGGTGGAACAAGGCAAAGCACATTCTCATGCTAAATCAGGCTGGGAGACCTTTACCGATCACATTATTGATCAGATCAATCAGCATAAAACGGGTGTGATCTTTTTATTGTGGGGGGCTCATGCGCAAAAGAAAGGTGCGAAAATCGACAGTGACAAACACTTTGTACTCACTGCGCCACATCCTTCTCCTTTGTCTGCTCATCGTGGTTTCTTTGGCTGTGAGCATTTCTCGCGCAGTAATCAGCTATTAGAGCAGCAAGCAATGACCCCGATTGATTGGCTTTTGCCACCACTTTGATGATCATGGATTAAAATGACTGATGATTTTTTGTTCTCATTTTGTTGCTTTATTGATCGAGAATAAGAGGGACTATCGAAATCGCGCTATAATTAAAGCAGCGAAACTGCACAAGGAGACAGTTATGTTAGGCGAAATTATTAGTCGAGAACACAGCTATATGGTGCGATTGTTGGTGGTGTTAGATAAGCTTTTAGCCGATTTAAAGGCTGAAAAAAGTATTGATTATAATGTGATAGCAGAAGTAATCCATTATCTGCAACAGCATTCAGAACAAACTCATCACCCTAAAGAAGACATTATTTATCATTATTATTTAGAGCATTATGGCAATGATGAACAAATCGCCAATCTTGAACAAGCGCATCATGAGTTAGCGCAGGTGAGCCAAGAGTTTGCCGAACTGGTTGAAATGGTTAATCAAGATGCGGTGGTGCCACATGATGTTTTTTACCAAGCATTAGCCAATTTTATTCATCAACAAAAGAAACATCTTGATTTTGAAGAGCGAGAAATACTGCCGCAATTGAAGAAGATGTTTACTGACCAAGACTGGCAACAGGTTGAATCTCTATGGGGCGAAGCGGATAAAGACCCGCTATTTGGTGCTGATATCGAGCAAGATTATGCCAAATTAGTGGCGTTGATATAACCGTTAAAAATGGTGAACTCAAGATTGAAAATAGGCGCTATTAGCGCCTATTTTTGATGATAAACATGAAACGGTATAACCAAATTATTGATGTTTCAGTTATGGTTAAATTTGAATATCGTCGAGCTTGTACTCACCACTGTAATCCAATTCCATTAATTCCTTTTGGAGTTGTCTTCGGTCGAGAATCGCTTCAATTTCTCTCCATTTACGTTTGCCTGCTTTTACTCTGGTCGAGCGGTACTGATCCGTTTCCATATCCATGATGCTATCGAGTTGAAAACCTTCCATAATATGATCCCTCTCTACTATAGATTATCCAAGAATAGTGTGACTCAAGAATAAATTTATCCCAGACAAACACCTTAAACCTAATGCTTATTTGGAGAGTTATAGATACCACACTTTTGAAAAGCTTAACTTTGAACTATTTCTCATTTGTTTCTAAATAATGAAATTTTCATGTCATTCTGCAAAGACTATCAAACTTTTTGAAGGTGAGGTTAAAAAGTGACCACTTGGTTGTGTTTATGTAAAATTAAATCTCATTAATAACTCTGATAATTGTTAATATTTCGTTACCAATGTCAATTGGAAGGAATAGTGATTTTTTGTTAGGTGGTTCTGTTGATGACATGGTTCGAAGTAATTTATGCAAAGTTAAAAAGGCCTTGTTTCATTGGTGGTTTTTTAGGTCGAAGTCAGATTGTTATATTTGAATAGCAACAGATAACACATCTCTAAAGATTAGGGTTTAATGCCATTTTTATGATCATTTACCGACTAAATATATTGAATACTTAGGTTTCGATAGCAAAATAACGCATAGTTATGAAATCAGATTCATATTGATTTTTGACGCTTAGCCCTGCATTATCCTGCTGGTCATTATATTTCTCTGCCGATCTTATATTGGTATAGACTGATGAGCGTTTGAGTGTCGGCATCGAGGGAAAGTTTGGTGTCAGGGTTTTACCTTTTGTGATTATGACAAGATTATAAAGATAAAAGGTAAGACAGAAGGAACCTACCAATGAGTGGTGGGGGTGAATGTTGTCATAAATTTATGTGAGGTTTACGTGACGGATCTACTTGGGTTAGTAAACGGTCTTCTTTGGGGATCGATCTTAGTGTATTTATTGGTTGGGGTGGGCGTGTTCTTCACTGTTCGTCTTGGCTTTATTCAATTTCGCCACTTCGGCCACATGTTTTCGGTTTTAAAGCATAGCCGTAAAGCCGACAAAGATGGTATATCTTCCTTTCAAGCTTTTTGTACTAGC
Organism: Vibrio sp. S11_S32; assembly: GCF_014694465.1. NCBI lineage: Bacteria > Pseudomonadati > Pseudomonadota > Gammaproteobacteria > Vibrionales > Vibrionaceae > Vibrio > Vibrio sp. S11_S32. The sequence continues at coordinate 194,603 of NZ_JAAUWS010000002.1, forward strand.
TTAGCCGCGCGTGTCGGTACCGGTAATATGGCCGGTGTGGCAGTCGCGCTTATGGTGGGTGGTCCCGGTGCTATTTTCTGGATGTGGTTGATTGCCATGGTCGGTATGGCAACGGCATTCGCAGAAAGTACTTTAGCTCAGCTTTATAAAACCCCCGGTGAAGATGGTGTTTACCGTGGTGGTCCAGCTTATTATATGGAAAAAGGCCTAGGCATGCGTTGGATGGGGACTTTATTCTCTGTCTTTTTGATCATTGCTTTTGGTTTGGTATTTAATGCGGTGCAATCTAACTCGATTGCTGCGGCTATGCATACTGCTTTCCATTGGGATAAAACCATGGTTGGTGTTGTATTAGTGCTGCTGTCTGGTTTTGTTATCTTTGGTGGTATCCGTAAAATTGCACGAACTGCCGAATTGTTAGTGCCGATTATGGCGATTTTCTACTTAGTGCTCGCTGTATTCGTTATTATCATGAATCTTGATAAAGTGCCTGCCGCATTTGAGCTTATCTTTAAGAGTGCTTTCGGTCTGCAAGAAGCCGCCGCAGGTGGTGTTGGTTATGCGGTTATGAACGCAATTAAAACCGGTGTTGCTCGTGGTTTGTTCTCCAACGAAGCGGGTATGGGTTCTGCGCCTAATGCTGCCGCCGCCGCTACGCCATACCCTCCACACCCAGCATCGCAAGGTTATGTGCAAATGCTAGGTGTATTTGTTGATACTATTGTTATTTGTACTGCTACCGTGTCTATCATTTTGTTATCGGGTGAATATGTTCCTGGTATGCAAATGGATGGCATCGTATTAACTCAGAATGCATTGAGCTCTCAAGTTGGCGAATGGGGTAAAACCTTTGTGGCGATTGCGATTTTCTTCTTCGCATTTACTTCAATTATTGCTAACTATTCTTATGCTGAAGGTAACATTGTCTTTATCTTCAAAAAATCACAGCATGCAAAAAATATCTTCCGTGTGATGGTGTTAGGGATGGTAATGTTCGGTGTGGTAAAAGATGCGCCAACCATCTGGGCATTGGCCGATGCATCAATGGGTTTAATGGCGATTGTTAACTTGGTGGCGATTATTTTGCTATCGGGTATCGTGATTAAACTGGCAAAAGATTACAACAAACAACTGGATGAAGGTAAATTACCGACGTTCGATGCCAATGATTTCCCTGAATTGAAATCACAAATCGAACCAGGTGTTTGGGGTACAGAAAAGAAAAAAGAATCCGCTAAGTTGTAATAACCCACGCAGATGAGACTAATAGAGAAAACCGTACAGTGATGTGCGGTTTTTTTTGTTATATTGATAACCATTGAATTTGAGAATGAATAATTATAGTCATTCGATGGGATCTTTGGTCCATTTGAACATGCCGAAAAGACGCGACTCTACCCTTGGACACTTGAAAAAGACCGTCCATGGCCTTTGACTCTTTTCTCTATGCTCAATATTGGCAGAGTATAAAACCCCTTGGATTGATATCAAAGGACGGACAAATTATGTTGATCTTGGTTTCCCCGGCAAAGACGTTAGATTACGACTCACCTTTATCCACGCGTAAGCATACCCAGCCAGAGTTTATTTCACACTCTGCGCAACTGATCGATGTGTGTCGCAAGCTTTCACCACAAGACATTTCTGGCTTAATGAAAGTTAGTGATAAAATTGCTGGTTTGAATGTGGCGCGCTTTGAGCAGTGGAGCGACCACTTTGATTTTGATAATGCTCGCCAAGCCATTTTTGCTTTTAAAGGCGATGTTTATACGGGGTTGGATGCGACCAGCTTATCCGATGCTGAGCTTGACTATGCTCAATCGCACCTGCGAATGCTTTCCGGTTTGTATGGTTTATTAAAGCCGTTAGATCTGATGCAACCGTATCGTTTGGAAATGGGCACTCGCCTGGCTAATGAACGTGGTACTAACTTGTATCAATTCTGGGGCGACATTATTACCGAGGCGGTTAATCAAGCGCTACAGGCACAAGGGGATGATTTTCTAATTAATCTTGCTTCGAATGAATACTTTAAAGCCGTGAAACCAAAGAAAGTGACAGGCCAGATCATTACGCCGGTGTTTAAAGATTGCAAAAATGGCACTTATAAAGTGATCAGCTTTTATGCCAAAAAAGCCCGTGGCATGATGGCGCGTTATATCATCGAGAATAAGGTTTCATCATTAGCGGATCTAAAAGAATTTGATGTCGCAGGTTATTATTTTGTTGAGGCTGAATCGAGCGCGACCGAATTGGTGTTTAAGCGCGAAGAGCAGAAGTAGCACAAGCTGTTCGATTAAGCGTGCTATTCCAACGAATCAATGGCCATAAAAAAAGGGAGCAAATGAATGCTCCCTGTTTAGATTTGTCTTTAGTGCTACTGAACTGAGATCAGCGGACTATTTCTTTTTCTTCTTCACGGCGGTCTTTTTCTTAGCTGCCGCAGCCGCTTTAACTTTCTTTTTATTTTTCTTCTTCAGCGCCGGTTTTTTGTGCTCAGGGCGCATCTCTTTAATGTAGCGTTCTTTGATTTCTTCTTGAATGTAGCGCATCACACGTTCAATCATTTCTTGGTCGTGGGCTTCAACAATAGAAAGAGCATTACCTTTTTTACCAGCACGAGCGGTACGGCCAATACGGTGTAAATAGACATCGGCGCTGCGCGGCATGTCGTAGTTGATCACATGGCTGACGTCGGGTAAATCGATACCACGCGCGGCAACATCGGTTGCTATAAGGACATTGACTTCACCATCACGGAAACGAGAAATCGCATTGTTACGACGATCTTGTGGCATTTCACCTTGGATCCATGAACAGACAATTTGCGCGCTTTCTAATTGCAGGCGCAATGAAGCAAGACGTTCACGAGTTTTCACAAAAATAATGGTGCGTTCAGCTTGCTCGGTTAAAATGTGCTTTAACATCGAGAACTTGTGCTGAGGTGAATCTGCACGGTGATACCATTGAGTGATCTTCTTGCGCTCACGACGAGAAGGATCCGCTTCTAGTTTTACTGGGTTTTTAAGTAGGTCTTCAGTAAAACCTTCCACCCCACGGCCTTCTAAAGTCGCAGAGAAAAGTAAGGTTTGTTTACGCCAGCGACATTCAGCCGATAGACGGTCAACCACAGGACCAAAGCCCATATCCAGCATGCGATCGGCTTCATCTAAAATTAGCCATTCAATCGCACGGCAATCAAAGCGCTCAGATTCAATGTACTCCATTAAGCGACCCGGAGTTGCTACCACGATATCTTGTGTGGTCGCCAAAATATCGGCGTGCTCTTCGTACATCACACCACCAGTAATGGTGAAGACATTCAAATTAGTATTTTTTGCCAGTGTGCGAGTTTGATCGGCAACCTGCATCGCCAGTTCGCGAGTTGGGGTTAAGATCAAGATACGAGCGGGGCCTGCACGTTTGCGCGGAAAGTCTTGCAAGTATTGCAGCGCAGGCAGTGCAAAGGCAGCTGTTTTACCGGTACCGGTTGGCGCAGAGGCAAGAATATCTTTGCCATCAAGTGCTTGCGGAATAGCTTCAGATTGAATTTGAGTTGGACGTTCAAAACCCATATCTTCAATAGCAGAAATAAGGTTTTGGTCTAGTTCGAGTTCAGCAAAAGTTCTGATCACGTATATTCTCCAGCAAGCTTGTGGTTATGGATGTTACCACTCGCAATAAATAGGGATGGTAAAACGGTCGCGCATTATACACCCAAAGTCTTAAAAATTACATCTTTAAGTAAAAGGCTTTAGTGAGATCAATAAACGCTTCACTGTAACCACTGTCTTGATGAATAGTTAATTCGCTTTGTTGAGTCTCACTGGGGCTAAGGCTTAATTCGAATAATACACGATAACTGGTTTTTTTTAGCGTGGTATGAACCAAGCATAACCGGCTTAAATACCAACCTTGCGATTGAGCTAATTCAATAAAAGCGAGCCCTTCGACTTTAGGTAAGATAAAACTGGCGCGACCTTCGCAAGTTAACCATGTTTTGCAAGCCGTTAATAATGCGTGATGAGACAAGGTGAGAGTATGACGAGCTTGCGCGCGAGCCTGATGTTGAGTGGCCTCTCCGCTGGTGAAATAGGGCGGATTACAAATGATACGGTCAAATTGTTGCTTTAAATCGGCGTGGGTAATATCCGTTTGCTGCACTTTAAGTCGCTGATGCCAAGGGCTTTGCTCGGCATTATAGCGCGCAGCGCACACGGCCCCCTCGTCAATATCAACGGCGGTGATTTGGCTTTTGTCACTGCGTTGGGCACACATCAAGGCAAGTAAACCGGTGCCGGTGCCAATATCTAAAATCTTATGTTTATCATGTAATTGGATCCACGCACCGAGCAAAACCCCATCGGTACTGACTGCCATTCCAGATTGGCCACCGCAAATTGAAAATTGCTTAAAGCTAAAATCTTTCGTCTTATTCATGGTGTTAATACTCCCACTAAAACTAGCTGTAAATGCTATTGATTACTCATTAATTGGTCTTTTGTTTTGCTACGGTTGTGTATTTGTTTACTTATTGTTAAGCATTAAACGCTGCCAATTTACTAATTAGCCAGTTTAATGAACTGCTTTGTGGTTAATAACTTGTTATATTATAGTGTTTTTGTTGGATCTATTGCGCATCTTGTACCTTTTGGTCATTATCTTATCATTATGCAGTTGATTGGGTTGTTCTACTGAATCGAATCTTAGATGTACTATTATTTTATTAAGGGATTACTTTGAACCAGAAGTTAAAAATAACGGATGTTATTGCCTTAGGCTTTATGTTGTTTGCCTTCTTTCTTGGCGCTGGCAACATTATCTTCCCACCGCTTGCAGGTCAACTGGCGGGCGATCACGTTATTCCGACCATGGTGGGTTTTTTGATCACGGCGGTTGGCCTCCCTCTACTGGGTATTATTGCAATTGCCTTGGTCGGTGGTGGTTGGGATAAACTGACTCAAGATCTACCAAAGAAAACCGCAACTATTATCGCGGTGTTGTTCTTTATTATTATTGGTCCTGCGTTTGCTGCGCCTCGTACAGGCTTAGTAGCGTATGAAATGGGCATTAAACCCTTTTTAGATGTCCCGTCACAAACACAATTAACGCTCTTTTCAGTTCTGTTTTTTGTGGTTGCGATGTTTTTTGCTTGGTCACAAGGCCGATTACTTGATGTGATAGGTAAAGTGCTGACGCCAGTATTATTTATTGGTTTAGCCGTGTTATCTGTGATGGTGTTTTTAAACCCGCAAGGGGATATTTTAGCCGCCCAAGCCAGCTACATTCAGCAACCCTTTAGTACTGGTTTCCTTGATGGTTACAACACCATGGATACTTTTGCCTCTTTGATGTTTGGTACCTTGATCATTGAAGCGCTGCGTAGCAAAAAAATCACTCAAAAAGCGGCGGTAACGAAATACGTTATCTATGCTGCCTTTATTACGGCGGCAGGTTTAGCATTAGTGTACATCTCATTATTTTACTTAGGCGCGACCAGTAATTCGATTGCTTCTGGTTTGGATAATGGCGGTGCAATCTTAAGTGTTTATGTACAAGCGTTATTTGGCACTGAAGGTCAGTTAGTGTTGAGCACCATTGTATTATTGGCATGTTTAACCACATCGATAGGCTTGATTTCGGCTTGTTCGGATTACTTTAGTTCATTAACGCCAATCAGTTATAAAGTTTGGGTTGTGGTAATTGGTTCTGCTTGTGCGCTTGTGGCGAATGTTGGACTGACACAATTAATCGCGCTATTTGTGCCGGTCTTGTTTGCCTTGTATCCGGTTGCGATTGCGATTGTATTTTTGACCTTGGTGCGTTCTCGTTTACCAAACCGTGCATTGGCGTATCGTGGCGTGGTGTTGATTTCGCTGCTGTTTGCGTTAATCGATGCTGCTAAAGCGGTTAATATTGATGTGTCGGCACTGAACTTCTTACCATTATTCGATTATGGTATGGCATGGATGTTACCAACGTTGGCGGCAATCATGTTTATGCTAATAGTGCCGAAAAAGGTAGATCAAGGCGAGACTGAATTGTCAAACCAAGCAGACAATAACGTTGAGTTTGAAGCGTTGTAATTAGCTTGGCAATGAACGGATAAAAACAATAAAGGCTGAGCTATCTTACCGATGACTCGGCCTTTTTTATTTTATAATCGATAAGATAAAAGCGAGCTCCCGTATCTTCTTCGCTTAGGCTCATGTACGGGATGACGAGAGAGGTGTGTGTTTTTGCAATCAATCATAGCGATAACAGGGTGTTATACCAATTTCATAAATTGAATGATCGTTCAAAATTGAGTACAGAGAAAAGTGTCAAAGGCCATGGATGGCCTTTTCTCAAGCGACCAAGGACGGATCAGCGTCTTTTCGGCGTATTCAAATTGATCAAATATTAAATAGAATTGATATTAAGCTGTCATTAAGCGAAGACAATGTGCAACATTTACAAACTATCGTAGTACTCAACTAAGATCTGTTCACACCAAGTGGCAATCCGTTCATCAGTTTGTTCATACTGAGAGTCTTCATCTAGCGCTAAACCGACAAAGAATTTTTTGTCTTCGGTCAGGGCTTTCGATTGCTCAAATTGATAGCCTTGATTAGGCCAGTAACCTAAAAATTGGCACCCTGTGGCTTGTAATTCATCATGCAATAAACCCATCGCATCTAAGAACCATTCGCCATAACCTTCTTGATCGCCGAGTCCAAATAACGCGACCTGTTTATCTTTGAGGGTTAGGCCATCAAGTTGGTCCCACACCGCGCTCCAGTCTTCTTGAATTTCGCCAAAATCCCAAGTGGAAATCCCCAGAATAAGCAGTTCGTAATCTTGCAAGGTCGAGACTGGCGTATCTTTGATATTGTAGATATCCACCAACTCTTCACCAATAATGGCGCGAATTTTTTCTGACACCATTTCGGTGTAGCAAGTGCTGGAGCCGTAAAATAGACCAATTTTCATAATGGTATCTTTGCAAGTGAGGAATAAAATTGACTGCTATTCTAACAAACATCGAAGCAAAAAGGGTGGTAATTCGCAATCGGCTGCCGTACTCTCGCTAGCATTAAAATAATGTTATTGATGAGGTTGTAAATGGAGCCCAAACAAGCGGAGTTAATCGTCGTTGAGAGCTTTATTGATGCTATTTGGCTAGAGCGTGGGCTGTCGGAAAATACCTTACAATCCTATCGCCATGACCTTGATCGTTTAATCGGTTGGATGATGCCGTTATCATTAACGTGGAACTCGATTCAGCATGCTGATTTGCAGGATTATCAAGCATGGCTGGTTGAAAAAGACTACAAACAAACCACTCGTGCTCGTATGTTGTCGGCGATCCGTCGTTTCTTTCAATATTTAACCCGTGAAAAAATTCGCGCCGATGATCCAAGTGCCTTGCTCTTGATGCCTAAACTGCCTAAGCGTCTGCCTAAAGATCTCTCCGAGCAACAAATTGATGATCTATTGATGGCGCCAATTGTGGAAGACCCGATTGAGCTGCGTGATAAAGCGATGCTGGAGTTACTTTATGCTACCGGTTTACGTGTTACTGAGTTGATAAGCTTGACGATGGAAAACATGAGCTTGCGTCAGGGCGTGGTGCGGGTGATTGGTAAAGGCGGCAAAGAGCGTTTAGTGCCAATGGGTGAGAACGCGATTGAGTGGATTGAAACCTTTCTCGAACAAGGTCGCCCTGCATTATTAGGCGAAACCAGTTCCGATGTGGTGTTTCCCAGTAAGCGTGCTCGCCAGATGACCAGACAAACTTTTTGGCATCGGATCAAGTTTTATGCGGTGCATGCTGGCATTGATACCGAAACCTTATCTCCCCATGTTTTGCGTCATGCTTTTGCCACACATTTACTAAATCATGGTGCGGATCTCAGAGTAGTACAAATGCTACTCGGTCATAGTGACTTATCCACCACACAAATTTATACTCATGTCGCAACCGAGCGATTAAAACAAATTCATCAACAACATCACCCACGAGCGTGATACTGTTGTTATTTATAGCCACTTTTTTTTTTATTTCAATTTTTAAGGTGAATCATGCGTTATTTAGCATTTATGCGTAACGGTTTTATTGTTCTTCTTTCTTGCTTAGCGTTAACGGCGCAAGCGGCTGATGCTCCCGTTTCTGACAGTCACGTCACTGATAACCAGGCCGCTGGAACTCATATCGATAAACAAGAAATTGCCTCTCGTTTTGGTAAGTTAGGTTTAGTGCCTACTTCAATTCAAGCATCACCAATTACTGGGTTAGCGGAAGTGACCACAGAGCAAGGGATCTTCTATGTCACGGCTAATGGTGATCACTTTTTGCAAGGTAAAATGTACGGATTAGATAAAGACGGTAATTTCACCGATTTAATGGCAAAGAAATACGCCAAAATGCTCGAGAAATTTGCAGGCGACATGATTGTCTATAAAGCTAAAAATGAGAAATATGTGGTGACGGTATTTACCGATATCACTTGCGGCTATTGTGTGAAGTTGCATAAAGATATGCAAGCGTATAATGATTTAGGCATTACGGTGCGTTATATGGCATATCCGCGCCAAGGTCCACGCAGTGAAGTGGCAAATTCAATGGCCAAAGTATGGTGCGCCGATGATCGAAAAGCGGCATTGGATGCGGTGAAACTTAATCGCAACTTTGATTTTGACAGTAAACATTTAACTCAGTGCCAAGATATGATCGCCAAGCAATACGCCTTTGGAGCGTTAGTTGGTATTACCGGAACCCCAGCCATTTTGTTACCGAATGGTCAGTTAGTGGGTGGTTACTTACCGCCAAGCCAATTGATTCAAGCATTAGAGTCAATGAAATAATGGCTAAGTCTGCTCCTATCATTCCGACTACCATGACGTTTTTTGCCCGCTTTGAAGCCGATATTTTAGCGGGTAAGAAAACCATTACTATTCGTGATAAAGCCGAAAGCTATTATGTTCCTGAGAGCATTGTGACGGTATCGACACTAGAGCAAGGTCGGGAGTTTTGTCAGTTACAGATTGATTCGGTTGAAGCGATTCAATTTTGTGACTTGAGTGAGTTTCACGCACAGCAAGAAAACATGACTCTGACTGAGCTTAAAAATGTGATCCGCGATATTTATCCCGATCTGGATGCTTTATATGTGATCCATTATCATTTGATCCGCTCTTTAGCCTGAGCGGTTTTTCATTTTTGAGCCATGATTAATAAATCTATCGTTAAATCAATCGCCAATAAAGAAGCCGATTACTTATGACCGCCATTGTTCGCCGCCCAGATGTAGACCTTTCACTCCTACCAGAGACGATTCCCGCTTTGCTGCGTCGCTTGTATCTCAATCGTAATATTAGTGATGAAAAGCAATTAGAAAAAGGCGCAAAAGGACTGCATTCTTATCAATCATTGCACGGTATTAGCTTGGCGGTTGAGTTGCTGTTTGAAGCAATTAAAACCCAGCAACGCATTATTGTGGTAGGGGATTTTGATGCTGATGGCGCCACCAGTTCGGCGTTATCGGTATTGGCGATCCGTATGCTAGGCAGCAACAATGTTGATTACTTAGTGCCAAACCGATTTGAAGATGGCTATGGCTTAAGCCCTGAAGTGGTTGATCAAGCGATTGAACTTGGTGCACAAGTGATCATGACGGTCGATAACGGCGTGTCATCGATTGATGGTGTCGCTTATGCTAAGCAAAAAGGTTTAATGGTAATAGTGACCGATCACCACCTGCCTGGCCATGAACTGCCGATCGCCGATGCGATGGTCAATCCTAATTTGCAACAATGTCAGTTTCCCTCAAAAGCGTTGGCAGGGGTCGGGGTGGCGTTTTATTTAATGTTAGCCCTGCGCGCGCACATGCGTGAACTCAATTGGTTTGTCGAGCAAAATATCCCTCAACCCAATCTAGCTGAACTGCTTGATCTGGTAGCGCTTGGTACGGTGGCCGATGTGGTGGCGCTGGATGAAAATAATCGCATTTTAGTGCATCAAGGTTTACAACGTATTCGCGCCGGTAAAGGTCGGCCAGGAATTCAAGCGTTAATTGAAGTCTCGAAACGCGATGCGAAAAAATTAGTCGCGTCAGATTTTGGTTTTGCATTAGGCCCAAGGCTTAATGCGGCCGGTCGATTAGAAGATATGTCGTATGGCGTAGAATTACTACTAAGCAATAACATTCATGCCGCCAGACAAATGGCAAGTGAATTGGACGGCTTAAATCAAATGCGACGTGAAATCGAGCAAAGCATGAAACAAGAAGCGATGGCTTTTTGTGAACGTTTGCTAAATGGTAAAGATTGCTTAGCCAAAGATAGTCAATTGCCGTATGGCGTAACGCTATATCAAGCCGATTGGCATCAAGGCGTGATTGGTATTTTAGCTTCGCGGATCAAAGATGAATTTTATCGCCCAGTGATCGCCTTTGCTGATGGTGGCGAAGATAACCAAGGTCGGGCGCTAATTAAAGGGTCTTGTCGCTCGATTTCCGGATTACACATGCGTGATGTACTGGATCGGATTGATACCCAAAACCCAGGTGTGATCCTTAAATTTGGTGGTCATGCGATGGCGGCAGGCCTTACTATTAAACGCGATCAATATGCGCATTTTAGTCAATTATTTGATCAAGCGGTACGAGCTGAATTAGATGAGTCGGCGCTTAAAGGGGTGATTTTATCCGATGGTGAATTACAGCCTGAAGAGTTCTCGATGGACACCGCCGAAATTTTGCGTGCTGGTGGACCGTGGGGACAAGCCTTTCCAGAGCCGATATTTGATGGCGAGTTTAAATTACTCAATCAAAAACTGGTGGGCGAAAAGCATTTAAAGATGATGGTTGAGCCGATATTTTTAGATCCAGAGACATTGCAACCACTGGGCAAAGGGCGCAGTACCAGCATCATGATCGATGCGATTGCGTTTAATGTTGATTTACGCCGTTGGCCAGATGCTTCGGTTAAAACGGTACATTTAGCCTACAAGCTTGATATCAATGAATTTCGCGGCAATCAATCGCTGCAATTAATGGTCGATCATTTAGAAGCCAAATAAGAGCCAGTTTGGCATCGATAGTGCTTAACAAAATACCTGTAAAGTTCAAGTGATATTAGGTAGAATTGCGCGGTTATCTCGATCTTAAAGATAATCCCAATTTTCTAATTTTAGCGATGAGCCCAAATGTTTGAAATCAATCCTATCAAAAACCGCCTTCAAGACGTTGCCGAGCGCACACACGTTTTGAGGGGGTACCTTTGACTATGATGCTAAGAAAGAGCGTCTAGAAGAAGTCAACGCAGAACTTGAACAACCCGATGTTTGGAATGAACCACAACGAGCACAAGCGCTTGGTAAAGAGCGTGCCGCACTAGAAGCGGTCGTCGAAACCATAGATCTACTCGATCAAGGTGGTGAGGACGTTGAGGGTTTACTCGAACTGGCGGTTGAAGAAGACGATCAAGAAACCTTCGATGAAATTGAACCAGAGTTGAGCGAGCTTGAAACTAAGCTAGAAAAGCTAGAGTTTCGCCGTATGTTTTCCGGCGATCACGATCCATCAGATTGTTATATCGATCTGCAATCAGGATCTGGCGGTACCGAGGCGCAAGATTGGACTTCAATGATGCTGCGTATGTATTTACGTTGGGCTGAATCCAAAGGTTTCAAAACCGAAATTATTGAAGTATCAGATGGTGATGTAGCAGGCCTAAAAGGTGCAACCGTTCGTATTTCAGGTGAATATGCTTATGGTTGGTTGCGTACTGAAACTGGCGTGCATCGCTTAGTGCGTAAGTCGCCGTTTGATTCTGGTGGCCGTCGTCATACTTCATTTGCTTCTGCATTTATCTATCCAGAAATTGATGACAACATTGAGATCGACATTAATCCATCCGATCTGCGTATTGACGTTTACCGTGCTTCCGGCGCGGGTGGTCAGCACGTTAACACCACAGAATCTGCGGTTCGTATTACCCACGTTCCAACTAACCTTGTGGTTCAATGTCAAAACGATCGTTCTCAGCATAAGAACAAAGATCAGGCAATGAAACAAATGCGCGCTAAATTGTTTGAGTATGAATTACAAAAACAAAATGCAGAGAAGCAAGCCAGCGAGGATTCTAAATCTGATATCGGTTGGGGCAGCCAGATCCGCTCTTATGTATTAGATGATTCACGCATTAAAGATTTACGCACTGGGATCGAAAATCGTAATACTCAAGCAGTATTAGATGGCGATTTAGACAAATTTATTGAAGCAAGTTTAAAGTCAGGTTTATAACTGGTTAAACAACTTGCGGCACAACAGAATAATGCTCAGATAGAGCGTACTAATTTTATTAATTAAGGGCACCTGATGACTGAATCAACTAGCCAAGACCAAATTGATGTAGCAGAAGAAAATAAACTGATCGCAGAGCGTCGTAGTAAACTTGACCACATCCGCAAAGCTTGTAAAGCCAATGGTCACCCAAATGATTTCCGTCGTGAAAATCTAGCGGCAGATTTACAAGCTGAATTTGGCGAAAAAACCAAAGAAGAATTGGTTGAGCTTAATTACATTGCAGCCATCGCCGGTCGTGTAATGGCAAAACGTGGTCCTTTCCTTGTGATCCAAGAAGTGTCTGGCCGCATTCAAGCGTACGCTGCTAAAGATGTGCAAAAAGATCTTAAAGAAAAATACCAAGGTCTTGATATCGGCGACATCATTGGCGTAAAAGGCACGTTGCATAAATCAGGCAAAGGTGATCTTTACGTTAATATGGAAAGCTACGAATTGCTGACGAAAGCACTGCGTCCACTGCCAGAAAAATTCCACGGTTTAACTGACCAAGAAATGCGTTACCGTCAACGTTATGTTGATTTGATCGTAAACGAAGATTCGCGTAATGCGTTTATCATTCGCTCTAAATTAGTAATGGCGATCCGTAACTTCATGTCTAAGAAAGCGTTCTTAGAAGTGGAAACCCCAATGATGCATGTGATCCCTGGTGGTGCAACTGCGCGTCCATTTATCACTCATCATAATGCGCTTGATATTGATATGTACTTACGCGTTGCTCCTGAGCTTTACTTGAAGCGTTTAGTGGTAGGCGGTTTTGATCGTGTATTTGAAATCAACCGTAACTTCCGTAACGAAGGTTTATCGCCACGTCATAATCCAGAATTCACCATGATGGAATTCTACATGGCGTACGCTGATTATAACGATCTAATCGATCTTACCGAAGAAATGTTGAGCACAGTGGCGGTTGAAGTTCTGGGCGATACCTCAATGCCTTACGGTGAAGAGCGTGTTGAGTTCGGTGGCAAATATGCCCGCATGACCATGATCGATGCGATCAAATATTACAACCCTGATCACGCTGATATTGCCAACTTAAATGAAGAAACGGTAAAAGATCGTGACTTTATGGTTAAGATCGCGAAATCTGTGCATGTTGAAGTAGAAACTTTCTGGACTTGCGGCCAACTGCTTGAAGAGATCTTTGGTGAGACAGCTGAACCTCAGTTAATCCAACCGACTTTCATTACGGGCTACCCAGCGGATATCTCGCCTCTTGCTCGTCGCAGCGATTCAAACCCATTCTTTACCGATCGTTTTGAATTCTTTATTGGTGGTCGTGAAGTGGCTAATGGTTTCTCTGAGCTTAATGATGCAGAAGATCAAGATGCCCGCTTTAAAGCGCAAGTGGATGCGAAAGATGCTGGTGATGATGAAGCCATGTTCTACGATGCCGATTACATCAATGCGCTAGAGCACGGTTTACCACCAACAGCAGGACAAGGTATTGGTATTGATCGTTTAGCAATGCTATTTACCAATACGCATACAATTCGCGACGTTATTCTATTCCCTGCGATGCGTCCACAACAATAAAGTAAATTACGGACTTCGTCCTTATTTACATAATTGTTATTTAATAAATAAAACCCGTCTCTATGGCGGGTTTTTTAGATCTCAGCAATAACGGATACATTCTATTATCAGAATAATGTTAATTCGATGGCAGAAATACGATTAAATTTTAACTTGTCTCATTGATGATACAAACAAACTTTTATTTAACGATATAGTGATGGCTTTTATAACAGCATAAAATGCTACTGATAAATTAGGTAATACTACGGTTGGTATCAGTACCCGTTCAAGGATGAAAAAAAAGTATTATGGAACGCCAGTTTAAAATAGGTATTATGCCTGGATCTTTAATCACAATTGGAGGCTCAGCTGAAACTTGGTTTGATTCAATTCAACAAACTGGCTGGATGTGCCATCGATGTGATGATCTAAGATTGGCACAACAACAATTAGAGCAACTTGGCCCATGCATTGGTATTATTGATTTGTGCCAAGAAAATTTAAGTTTAAATGCCATTTCTTGCTTGGTTAGCACCAATAAACAAGTGCGTTGGATTGCCTATATTAAAGAGAGCCAATTAAATTCAGATCCTGTTCGCCAATTTATTGTCAATTATTGTATCGACTTTTTCACTTCACCAATGCCTGAAAAACGATTACTTAATTGTATCGGCCATCAATTAGGGATGCTTAAATTAGAGCAAAAAGTATGGCCAGATAATCCATTAGATCAGCAAGTTGGTTTAATTGGTGACTCATTACCGATGAAGCGGCTGCGTGAGCAAATTAAACGTATTGCGGTGACTGATGCGTGCATTATTATTTCTGGCGAGCAAGGTTCAGGTAAAACAATAGTTGCGCAATATATCCACCAATATTCTTCACGCAATAAAGGTCCGGTGGTGGTGGTTAACTGTAGTGCTTTACCCGAGCAACGGCTGGAACAAGAGGTCTTCGGTCACAATAGAACCCACACTACTGGCTATATTGATTGTGAGATCGAGAAGGCAAAAGGCGGCACCTTGATTTTTAAAAATGTCACCGCATTACCTTTGTCTCAACAAAAACACCTGCATAGCTTGCTCAGTGCTAATCATTCAGGGTCCTCGCAAACGATAGAGTCAAATGATGTGCGTATTCTCGCCACAACCCATAATGATATCGAACAGTGCGTGCGTGAGAATACTTTTTTGTCTGAATTATTTTTCAGCCTTAATGTATTAAAAATTTATGTTCCACCGCTAAAAGAACGTTGCACCGATATCAATTTACTCGCGCAATATTATCTGCAACAAAATAGTCGTGAATATAATTCCCAAGCAAGGACATTATCAAATAACGCGGTCAAACAACTGACCCAATATCATTGGCCTGGTAATGTGCGTGAATTAAGTAATCAAATCAAGCGAGCAGTATTAATGTCGGAAGGGACAATCTTAGATGTGCATCATTTGGATCTTCCAAGCCGATTAACCAAAAAACGTAATTTGCGTACGATTCGAGAAGATTCGGAACGTAATGCTTTGATTTATGTATTGGAGAGTCATAACGGCCAAATATCACCTTCGGCTAAAGAATTAGGCGTATCAAGAGCCACCATGTACCGATTACTCGGAAAACATAATGTGGCAGTTGAAAATAAAAGTTTGGCTTAAGTCTTAATTCTGGGGTGAATAAAAAGGTAGACCAATATTTTGGGCTACCTTTTATTCTTTAATGATAAATGTTTTCTTTAAGGGCAAGGATTTGAGAATTGAATACCGACTTGCAAAATATCCTGCAATAATTCGTCACCGAGCTCACTCTCAATACTGTTAATATTGGCTTCTAATTGGTTGATGCTGGTAGCGCCAATAATATTGGATGCAACAAAAGGGCGCTGATTGACAAAAGCTAATGCCATTTGTACCGGATCGATATTATGTTTATTGGCGACATCGATATAGGCTTGAGTCGCAGCTTCTCCTTGTGGTGTCATATAACGCACAAAACGTGAGAACAAACTGCAACGGGCTCCCGTTGGACGTTGACCATTTAAATATTTACCGCTGAGTACCCCAAACGCCAGTGGAGAATAAGCCAGTAACTCGATCCCTTCATGATGACTGATTTCAGACAAACCAACCTCAAAACTGCGGTTGAGTAAGTTATAAGGATTTTGAATCGACACAATTCGTGGCAAGTCATGTTTTTCCGCTAAGCGAAGCAAGGTCATTACGCCCCATGGGGTTTCATTCGACACGCCGATATAGCGAGTTTTCCCAGCTTTAATTAATTCAGCCAGTGCTTCTAAGGTTTCAATTAAGGTCACTTCTTGTTGTTCATCTAAGTGGGGGTAATTGAGTTGACCAAAGCAATTGGTATTACGTTGTGGCCAATGGATCTGATAAAGATCGACATAATCGGTTTTCAAGCGTTGCAGGCTGCTATCCATCGCTAAATGAATATTACGGCGATCAAGGCTCATATTGTCACGAATATGCGACATGCGACCGGGGCCGGCTACTTTACTTGCTAGTACGATTTTCTCGCGTTTGCCGCTTTTCTCTAACCAGTTTCCAATATAAGCCTCGGTTGAACCTTGGGTTTCTGCCTTGGGTGGCACTGGGTACATTTCGGCTGTATCTATAAAATTAACGCCACGCTCAATAGCATAATCCAATTGCGAGAATGCATCCGCTTGACTGTTTTGCTCACCAAAGGTCATGGTGCCTAATGCGATTTTGCTCACTTCTAGGTTTGAATGCGGGATCTTATGATATTTCATCTAACGTCCTTGATTTTCATTCTTAATATGAAAACCAATATATAACAAAAAATTGTGGTGAGTAAATTCTGCCGAGCCAATTTTGGGTGATTAATTCAAGATCTTGCAGCCGCTTAAGGATCGACTAAGATTAAAGAAGGATGTTGGGGGAGTAATATGAAAAAACAACAATTAGATCATTGGCTGCAAGCCAGTAAAAGCACAGATTGCGGGCCACCAAAAGTCTTTGTGGTCAGTTGCGCTGATCTTGCGCATTACTCTTTAGCTGTGGAGTATAAGCATCAGTTAGAGCCGATCTTAATGAAAGATCAACTGCTGTATTTTTCTTCTTTAGAGCAGGTGAAATCAGAGTTGAAAAAGTTAGGCTTATCTTCGGCTTATTTGCGTTTGCATAATGCTTACGATGAATTCGGCCATGATGACTACGCAGTGACATTTCAAGATATTGAATTGCATTTAGCCAGCTAAGATCAGCCGGATCTTAATCTGTTTGACGAGAAAAAGATCTCTGTTCTTAATTGTTGGGGAGATTGAGGTGGCGAGCTAAAATATTGGCGGTAAATTGGGTGCGTAAATAAAAACCGCGCGGCAAGGTTTTAAACGGTTGACCGGATGCGCTATAAGCCTCGGTGACCACTTTACTGTTGGCCGCTTTTGGTCTTAGTTGCATCACTTCTCCATGTTTGGCGGTGATTTCTTCCACTCGTCCTAACACAATAAATTCCATCAGCTCTTCCCAATCTTGTTGTAATTGCTGTTGCTCCTCTTGATTCGGTGACCAAAGCAGCGGCAGACCAACCCGCCGCTCGGCTAATGGGATCTCGCGCTCACCTTCCACTGGGATCCATAATACTTTGGCGAGTTTATGCTTAACGTGTGAAGCTTGCCAAGTTAAGCCTTGCACGCCAGTTAATGGCGCCACGCAAACAAAGGTTGTTTCTAGTGGTTTGCCATTATAACCAATCGGTAAGCTTTTTAATTCAATGCCTAAATGTTCAAAATCGGGTTGGGGTTTACTGCCGGCTTCTGCACCTAAATGCCATTCCAATAATTGTCCGACCCAGCCTTTTTCACGGGTAAGATCATCGGGGATCGCAATATTGGCTTGTTGGGCGAGCTGGTAAAATGTTTGACCAGCCAGCTGTTGCGCCCGTTGTAATAGTTCTTGCTCGGTTTTTGGTGCTAAAGGCATGGTCGATAGTCTGAGTTAGGCATCATGAGGCCACACTATAACAAAATAAGAGCGGGATCTGGCGCGAGAGGATTGAAAAATGAAATTAAAAGTTATCCACAAGTAACTTAACCATTGACACTGATGTGACGTTTTTAGATCGAGTTATTTACATTTAAACCAATAATAATTCAAGGGTTGTTGGAAAATCAGCCGAAAAGCGAGATTAAATGTGGATAATCCATAACGTGATGGATCTTTGACCGATCTGTGATTAAAAAAGATCCTGCAGATCCTTGGGTAAGGTTTTACCTTTGGGTGTTGGTGTAAGTCGATGTTTAATAAGTGTAAATGAAGATATTGAAATTAATGTTGCTTAGGGTTTGTTCGACTAGTTATGTGATTAAAATTGCTAATGTCACTTTCTTCACACATTTATTCACAGAAAAAGTGAATAAATGCCAAGTGACCAGCATTTCAGTGTTGATAACTTGTTTTTAAACGAACTTTATCCCAAAAGTGGGCGTTAGGTAATAAAAAACACCAGATTATGCACTTGAAATTTGCCCCTTTTGTGGATATGTGAAAAAATCACTGGTAACAGAGATTTATATTAGAGGTTAGCCGTGATAGATGGCGATGGTTACCGCTTAAATGTGGGGATTGTAATATGTAACAACCATGGTCAGGTATTCTGGGCAAAACGATACGGACAACATTCTTGGCAGTTTCCTCAAGGTGGTATTGATGACGGTGAAACGCCGGAGCAAGCCCTTTATCGAGAACTGTACGAAGAAGTGGGTTTGACTAAACAAGATGTGAAACTGATTGGAGTGAGTCGTCATTGGTTAAGGTATAAATTACCCAAGCGACTGGTCCGTTGGGATTCAAAACCGGTTTGTATCGGACAAAAACAGAAATGGTTTTTACTGCGACTTGAATGTGATGAAGCAAATATCAACATGAATCGCGGGACGACCCCTGAGTTTGATGGTTGGCGCTGGGTGAGTTTTTGGTATCCAGTCAGGCAAGTTGTTTCTTTTAAACGAGATGTTTACCGACGCGCGATGAAAGAATTTGCCGCATTAGCGATGCCGTTTCGTGAACCAAGCTATAAAGCTAAGCGTAAAACACGCCGATAATTAGCCGATAGCAGAGCGCAATGAGCAGTGTAATAGAACCAGCCCTATTTTAATTTTCACCGATTAAAGTAGTGCTGATTTTTCATAATGGAATAGCAGGTATCATTCTAGGAGGGAAGTACCCTGTATGTTGATTCAACTGAGGGACATTGTTGAACAAGTTTCTAAGGCCGAAAACGTACACCAAGCCTTAACTATTTTGGTGCAAGAAACCTGTAAAGCAATGCAGACGGAATGCTGTACGGTTTACCTTGCCAATAACGATCGTCATCGGTTGGAATTAATCGCCACACAAGGTTTAAAGTTCTCAGGTCAATCGGTTCATATTCCTTTTGAACAAGGTCTGGTTGGGTTGGTACGGCGCAGTGCAGAGCCATTAAACTTAGCACAAGCACAGCAACATCCTGATTTTAAATATTTTCCTAAGCTTGGCGAAAATGTTTACCAATCCTTTTTAGGCACTCCCATCATTCATCGCCGTCAAGTGTTTGGCGTGTTGGTGATCCAGCAGCGATCGCCGCGTCAATTCAGTGAAATCGAAGAATCCTTTCTAGTCACCTTAGCCACTCAATTAGCGGTTATTATTGCGCATAGTCAAGCGCAAGGGGTGTGGACATTAAAAGGTCGTCAAGTTCGCTCGTTTAAAGGGCTGGCCGCTTCACGCGGTATCGCAATTGGTAAAATGTGGTGGGACGATACTCATCCAGATCTTAGTAAAGTGGCACCGGCTTCCAGTTTAGATATCGAATACGATCAAGAGTGGTTAGCCTTAGCGGTTGAGCAGGCGATTGCCGATTTCCGCCGTATGCGTAAACGTTTTGATAGTGAACTGAATAAAGATACCTTAGCGATCTTCGAGTTATATATTCACTTATTGCACGATCCTATGTTGAAAGCGGATCTTAATCGTCAAATTGAGCAAGGCGATCGGGCCGATTGGGCATTAAGGCAGGTCATTGAACTGTATGCTAAACGCTTTGCGACAATGTCGGATCCATATCTGCGAGAGCGGGCGAATGATATTAAAGAATTAGGCCATCGGTTATTATTCTTTTTGCATAATCATGATAAGCGCGAGTCTGGATTTAAAGATCCGGTGATCTTAGTGGTGCGTGAGTTAACCGCTTCTATTCTTGCTGGTATTCCAAGAGATAAGTTATTAGCCGTAGTGTCGCTTGAAGGGGCTGCAAACTCCCATGCGGCTATTTTGGCGCGCGCTTTGGGGATCCCCGCCATTATGGGGGCGCAACTAAAACCGGAAATATTACGCGGTAAGTTGGGCATTATTGATGGTTATAGCGGTGATATCTTTATTGAGCCGACCAAGCAATTACTCAAAGAATACCGCTCGCTGTCGCATGAAGAGCAAGAATTATCGCAGTTGGTTGAGCAAGAATTATCTAAGCCGGCCTACACGCAAGATGGCCAGCGAGTGGAGTTAATGCTTAATGCCGGCCTGAGCGCTGATACCAATATTGCCATCAACCAAGGTGTCGATGGGGTGGGTTTATACCGCACAGAGATTGCGTTTTTAATGCAGCATGGCTTTCCGTCAGAGGAAGAACAAACTCAAAATTATCGCCTGATTTTATCCTCCTATCCGGACAAACGAGTGGTGATGCGCACCTTAGATATTGGTGGCGATAAAGCCCTACCGTATTTTCCAATCGAAGAGGATAACCCTTTCCTTGGTTGGCGTGGTATTCGTTTTACCTTAGATCACACTGATATTTTCTTGATCCAATTACGCGCAATGTTAAAAGCCAGTGCTGGGATCGGCAATTTGAATATTATGTTGCCAATGATCTCCAGTAGCCAAGAGATCGATGAATCGAAAGCCTTGCTTGAGCGTGCTTATCAAGAAGTATTAAAGACCATTCCTGAGCTAGAACGACCTCAACTCGGTATTATGCTTGAGGTACCATCAATGTTGTATTTATTGCCCTTGGTGGCAGATAAAGTCGATTTTGTTTCGGTTGGCACCAATGACTTAACCCAATATTTATTGGCGGTCGATCGTAATAACTCCCGTGTTTCCGATCTGTATGAACATGTGCATCCTGCGGTGATGATGGCGCTAAAACATATTTTTGAGACCTGTCAGCAACACAAGTTACCTGTATGTATTTGTGGCGAACTGGCCGGCGATCCGATTGGGGCACTGCTCTTAATTGGCTTAGGTTATCGTTCGTTAAGTATGAATACCTCGAACGTAGCCAAAATTAAATATATTTTAAGAAAGGTCAGTGCCAAAGAGTTAGCACAATTAAGCCAGGATGCTTTAGCTAAGCCTTATGCTGATCAAATTTATCACACCGTTTTTTCTTATCTTGAGCAAAAAGGCTTAGCAGGCTTTATCCGCGCCGGTAAAAAATAGAAGCGAATCTCAATGCCATTTAATATTTGATCAATTTGAATACGCCGAAAAGACGCTGATCCGTCCTTGATCGCTTGAGAAAAGGCCATCCATGGCCTTTGACACTTTTCTCTGTACTCAATTTTGTTCGAGCATTAAATTATGGCATTGCTATTACTTCGATTGGTATGGCACTTTGTCTATGCTCAATATTGTCCAGCCTGACTATGATTAAAATTACTATTCCTCTATGATACGCCTCATTATCTGTTTGTTATGCTATGGCACTATTTGAACCTTAGCTTGTCAGACATTATTGACTATTTTCAATTTTTACAGAGAGACCGTTATGAGTCAGGGATTTTTTGTCTTTCCCCATATAGACCCCGTTATTTTTTCTATCGGCCCGATTGGGGTGCGTTGGTATGGCTTGATGTACTTACTTGGCTTTGCATTCGCGATGTATGTTGCCAATCGCCGCGCTGATAAACCAGGCAGTACTTGGACTCGTGAGCAAGTATCGGACTTATTATTTGCCGGTTTTCTTGGGGTTGTATTGGGCGGTCGTATTGGCTATGTCCTATTTTATGGCTTTGATTACTGGATGGCCGACCCACTGTACATCTTCAAAGTGTGGACTGGCGGCATGTCATTCCATGGTGGTTTGATGGGCGTTATCACCGCAATGTGGTGGTATGCGCGCAAAAACAAACGTACCTTCTTTGGTGTTGCTGACTTTATTGCCCCATTGGTACCGTTTGGCTTAGGCGCCGGTCGTATTGGTAACTTTATTAATGGCGAATTATGGGGGCGCGTCACCGATGTGCCTTGGGCGATGATTTTCCCAAGTGGTGGTCCTTACCCACGTCACCCATCACAATTATATGAATTTTTGTTAGAAGGTGTGGTGCTGTTCTTTATTTTAAACTGGTTTATTCGTAAGCCTCGTCCTGCTGGCGCGGTATCGGGTTTATTCTTGATTGGTTATGGTGTATTCCGCTTTAGTGTTGAATTTGTACGTCAACCGGATGCTCAGCTAGGCTTATTTGATGGGGTGATCTCTATGGGACAAATCCTATCCACGCCAATGATTATTATTGGCGCGCTGATCATGATTTGGTCTTACAAAACTCAAAAACCTCAAGCAGTCGCTGGTACACAAAGCTCGAATAAAAAATCAGTAAAAGGAAAATAAGCGGTGAAACAATATTTAGATTTATGCCACCGAATTATTGAGCAAGGCCACTGGGTTGAAAACGAACGCACTGGTAAACGTTGCTTAACCATTATCAATGCTGATTTAACTTACGATGTGGGTAATAATGCTTTTCCGTTAGTCACCACCCGTAAAAGTTTTTGGAAGTCGGCAGTGGCGGAATTACTGGGCTATATCCGAGGTTACGATAACGCCGAAGATTTTCGCAAGTTAGGCACCAAAACATGGGATGCCAACTCAAACTTAAATCAAGCTTGGCTTAATAATCCTTACCGTAAAGGCGAGGATGATATGGGGCGCGTCTACGGCGTTCAAGGTCGCGCTTGGGCTAAACCCGATGGCGGCAGTGTCGATCAACTGCGTAAAATTGTTGATGATTTAAGCCGTGGTGTGGATGACCGAGGGGAAATCTTAAATTTCTACAACCCTGGTGAATTTCACATGGGTTGCTTACGTCCTTGTATGTACAGTCATCATTTTTCTTTATTGGGTGATACCTTATACCTAAATAGCACTCAGCGTTCGTGTGATGTACCGTTAGGGCTAAATTTCAATATGGTTCAGGTGTATGTATTCCTTGCTATTATGGCGCAAATCACTGGCAAAAAAGCGGGTGTGGCTTACCATAAGATCGTTAACGGTCATATTTATGAAGACCAACTGGCGCCCATGCGGGATATCCAATTAAAACGTCAACCCTTTGACGTGGCTACTTTTCATATCAATCCAAAAATTAAATCATTAGAAGATTTAGAAACTTGGGTAACGCTTGATGATTTTGAAGTGCGTGATTACCAATGCCACGAAGGGATTAAATACCCGTTTTCAGTGTAATTTTAATTCGTTTTAGTCACTGTATTCATCAACATGATGAGCCCTTACTCCGCTATCTCGCTGTTTAGATAGTGTGAGTAGGGGCTTTTTTGTTACTCGTAAAAAGATCGGAAAAACTTTATTATTACCGGCTATGTAATGCTTTTTTCGAGGTTAAGGATGTCGCATTTAAATTATAACCATCTGTATTATTTTTGGATGGTATGCAAGCAAGGTTCGGTGGTTAAGGCGGCAGAGGCATTATTCTTAACCCCTCAAACAGTGACAGGGCAGATCAAATCCTTTGAAGAGCGTATGGATGGCAAACTCTTAAAGCGCAGTGGTCGTAGCGTGGAGCCAACGGAACTAGGGCAAATGGTGTTTCGCTATGCCGATAAAATGTTTGGCCTGAGTTATGAGATGCTGGATATCGTCAATTACAGCCAGCGAAAGAATGTTTTGTTTGATGTTGGCGTGGCGGATGCGTTATCTAAGCGCTTGGTGAGCAAAATACTCATGACCACTGTACCGGAAGATAACAGTATTCATTTACGCTGTTTTGAATCGACCCATGAACTATTGCTAGAACAACTCTCGCAGCATAAGTTGGATATGATCCTCTCAGATTGTCCGGTCGATTCGAGTCAAAGCCCAGGATTATTTAGCAAAAAACTGGGCGAATGTAATATGAGCTTCTTTTCTTCTAGCCCGATCGATGCCAAAAGTTTTCCTGCTATTTTACAAGATAAAAAATTATTGATGCCTGGTCGTCGAACCGCAATGGGGCGTAATATTTTGCATTGGTTTGAAAGCCTAGCGATCACGCCTGATATTTTAGGTGAGTTTGATGATGCCGCATTAATGAAAGTATTCGCTCGTTACCACAAAGATGCCATTTTCTTAGCGCCGTCGATTTATTTTAATGAAGTGAAAGATGAAGTACCTATTCATTTGGTGAGTGAAATTGAAGGATTAAAAGAAGAATACTACGTTATTTTTGCAGAACGTATGATCCAGCATCCGGCAGTTAAGAGTGTGTGTGAGGCTGACTTTAGTAATCTATTTCATTAATGCAGATTCAAGTATTGATGATGAAGAATGTTCCAGTTTATGAGGCAGTAAGATGGATTTAGTCAAAATGGAAGGCAACGTAGCGCAAGCGGTGGTACTTCTTAAAGCCATGGCCAATGAGAGCCGATTGCAAATCCTGTGTATTTTGCACGATCAAGAGTTATCGGTCGGCCAGTTGGGGGAATTGTTAGCATTAAGCCAATCGGCGTTATCGCAGCATTTGGCATGGTTGCGCCGTGATGGGCTAGTCACAACCCGTAAGCAGTCTCAGACGGTGTATTACTCGCTACATAGTACCGAAGTGAAAGCCATGATACAGCAGTTGCATAAGCTGTATTGTGATTAAAGAATTATCCCCATTCCATTTAATATTTGATCAATTTGAATACGCCGAAAAGACGCTGATCCGTCCTTGGTGCTTGAGAAAGACCATCCATATCCTTTGACACTTTTCTCTGTACTCAATTTTGAACGATCATTAAATTTATGGAATTGGTATTAGGGGCTGTGAGTGACAAATATTAAATTTATAGAATGGGTATTAGACGTTGTGAGTGACAAATTTTAGATATAAAAAAACCGGCCGAGGCCGGTTTTTGTGCAATTAAGCGTTTAATATAAAATTAAAGTGCTTTGATTGCTGCAGTGAAGCGAGACTTGTGACGAGCAGCTTTATTCTTATGAATAAGGCCTTTAGTCGCCATGCGATCTAGAAGAGGTGTAACTTCAACTAGAGCAGCAGTAGCCGCTTCTTTATTACCAGCTTCAATAGCGGCAATAGTTTTTTTCATGTAAGTGCGCATCATTGAGCGACGGCTAGCATTGTGCTGGCGACGTTTCTCAGCTTGGATCGCGCGCTTCTTAGCAGATTTAGTGTTTGCCAAGGGTCTAACTCCCAAAACTTTAGTTCGGTGACAATTTAAGGGCGAGGACTATGCCTCTTTCCTACGTGGTTGTCAACAGATTTGTACGAAAACCAAGCTTTTCCAAAGAAAACTTTGGAGAAGTGAGGTCTACGCGGTTAAGATGGCGTGGATTCTATCAGCATTTGTTTTCCAATGCTATTAATTATCTCATCACATGAGTAACTCTTTTGCTTTGTTTTTAATTTTAATCCTGTGAGCGAAAGATTGCTTATTTTGTTGTACCCACTCTTTATATTTGAGGCACGTGTGAGTAGAAAACTGCTTAAATCTGGGCTTATTGTAAGCGCAATGACCTTTGTTTCTAGGATATTAGGCCTAGTCCGTGATGTTGTGGTGGCTAATTTGATGGGGGCGGGGGCAGCAGCGGATGTCTTTTTCTTTGCCAACCGAATTCCCAACTTTTTACGTCGCTTATTTGCAGAAGGGGCATTCTCGCAAGCTTTTGTACCAGTCTTAACCGAATATCACGCGGCAGGAGACAAAGATAAAACCCGCGATCTGATCGCTAAAGCCTCCGGTACTCTAGGGGTGTTAGTGACCATAGTGACTATTTGTGGGGTGGTAGGCTCTGGAGTGGTGACGGCTATTTTTGGTGCGGGTTGGTTTATGGACTGGTTACATGGCGGTCCGAATGCGCATAAATTTGAGCTAGCAAGCTTCCTACTCAAAATTACCTTTCCTTATTTATGGTTTATCACCTTTGTGGCGCTGTCGGGCGCGGTGCTTAATACCATAGGAAAATTTGCCGTTTCATCTTTCACCCCCGTTTTTCTTAATGTGATGATGATTATTGCGGCGATTTTTATTGCTCCGCACATGCAACAACCGGAAGTCGGCTTAGCAATTGGGGTCTTTTTAGGGGGCTTAGTGCAATTTGGCTTCCAAATCCCGTTTATGTACCGCGAAGGCTTATTGGTAAAACCACAATGGGGTTGGAATGATCCGGGGGTGAAAAAAATTCGCACCTTGATGATCCCTGCTTTGTTTGGTGTGTCTGTCAGTCAAATTAACTTATTGTTCGATACCATGGTGGCGAGTTTCCTAATGACCGGCTCGATCAGTTGGCTGTATTACTCAGATCGCTTATTAGAGTTTCCGTTAGGCTTGTTTGGGATTGCGATTGCGACCGTGATCTTGCCAGCCTTGTCGCGTAAGCATGTCGATGCTGAATCAAAAGGTTTCTCCGATACTATGGATTGGGGAGTACGCATGGTGATCTTACTGGGCGTACCAGCGATGGTGGGTTTGATCGTATTAGCTAAACCTATGCTAATGGTCTTGTTTATGCGTGGTGAATTTATGCCAAGCGATGTACACAATGCGTCATTATCGTTGTTTGCTTATGCCTCCGGCTTGTTAAATTTCATGTTGATCAAAGTATTAGCGCCGGGTTATTACTCAAGACAAGACACCAAAACCCCTGTGCGCTACGGCATTATCGCAATGCTGACCAATATGGTCTTTAATGCGATTTTTGCTTACTTCTTTGGTTATGTTGGTCTAGCGATGGCGACTTCGCTTTCGGCCTTGGTCAATATGGTGTTGCTGTATCGTGGTTTGCACATTGCAGGAGTGTATCGTTTATCGCGTGAAACCTTGATTTTTGCCTTGAAAGTGGTGATTGCAGGTGGCGTGATGGCCGCGTTATTGGATTGGCAATTAGCGGATATGAGTGTGTGGTTAACTTGGCATATTTCGACCCGTGCTTACTGGTTAATTGGCTTAATTGGTTTGGGGGCGGTGGGGTATATCGTCTCAATCTTAACGTTTGGCATTCGGGTGAAAGATCTAAAAGGCCATTAATCCGCCATGATACACATAAACTGCCGCTAGGATGCTCGCATTGGTAGGGGGTTTATGTGTATAATTCGCCAGTTTAACGCACAATAAAACCCTGGTAATAAGAACCTTAATATGGAATTAATCCGCGGCATTCACAATATCAAATCGCATCATAAAGGGTGCGTGCTCAGTATTGGTAACTTTGATGGGGTGCATTTAGGCCACCAGCAAGTGCTAAGACGATTGTGTCAACATGCTGAAGTATTAGATTTACCTGCGGTTGTGATGACATTTGAGCCTCAAC
Organism: Vibrio sp. S11_S32; assembly: GCF_014694465.1. NCBI lineage: Bacteria > Pseudomonadati > Pseudomonadota > Gammaproteobacteria > Vibrionales > Vibrionaceae > Vibrio > Vibrio sp. S11_S32. Next base: position 222,019 of record NZ_JAAUWS010000002.1, read on the forward strand.
CGATGGAGTTTTTTGCTAAGCAATCAGCGCCTGCGCGGTTAACTCGGCTGCGAGATAAGTTTGTTAAATTGGCCAAATGCAACATTGACCGACTACTGTGTGTTAATTTTAATCAAAGCTTTGCTAACTTAACTCCCGATGCTTTTATTCGAGATTTATTGATTGCTAATTTAGGCGTCAAATATTTAGTGGTTGGGGATGATTTTCGCTTTGGTAAAAATCGTCAAGGCTCGTTTGATGATTTAAAATTGGCCGGACAACAATACGGCTTTGAAGTGGTGAGCACCGACAGTTTTTGCATGCATACGCCAAAACACAATGCTCAGCCAGATTCTATTCGAGTCAGCAGTACAGCAATAAGACAAGCACTGGCGCAAGATCACTTACCAGAAGCTGCCGCCATGTTAGGGCGTGATTACAGCATAAACGGACGAGTGGCTCATGGTCGTAAACTGGGTCGTACCATTGGTTTCCCAACCGCGAACATTGCATTAAAGCGCAACGTATCACCGGTTTCTGGTGTGTATGTAGTGAAGATTGTTGATGTTAATCAACAGGTTGTCGGTGGGGTTGCGAATATCGGTAACCGCCCAACGGTCAATGGGGTTCGCCAACAATTGGAAGTGCATTTATTTGATTTCCAACAAAATATTTATGGTAAACAACTCGAAGTGGTGCTGTTGCATAAACTTCGAGATGAAAAAAAGTTCGATAATTTCGAGCTACTGAAACAACAAATAGACTTAGATGCTCAAGCCGCAAGGGTGTGGTTGCTTGAACATAATATACTTTCCGAGCCTGGTTGCTAACGCGAACAGCCCAGAAATTAAACTTCTCATTAATGTCGCCCAATGTAACGGAATTAAGAATCGATGACTGATTATAAAGATACTCTGAATCTACCTGACACAGGGTTTCCAATGCGTGGAAATCTGGCCAATCGTGAGCCAGAAATGCTTAAGCGTTGGTACCAAGAAGATCTTTACGGCGCAATCCGCGCAGCAAAGAAAGGCAAAAAATCGTTTGTATTACACGATGGCCCTCCTTATGCCAACGGTGATATTCATATTGGTCACGCTTTAAATAAAATTCTTAAAGACATTATTATTAAATCAAAGACGCTATCTGGCTTTGATGCTCCGTACGTTCCAGGTTGGGATTGCCACGGTCTACCAATTGAATTAATGGTAGAGAAGAAAAAAGGCAAGCCAGGTCAAAAGATCACGGCGGCTGAATTTCGTGAAGAATGTCGTAAATACGCAGCAGGTCAAGTTGAAGGCCAAAAAGAAAGCTTTAAGCGTTTAGGCATTATGGGCGAGTGGGACAAACCTTACCGCACCATGGATTTTGGCACCGAGGCCAACATTATCCGCTCATTAGGTAAAATTGCCGATCAAGGTCACTTGCTAAAAGGTTTTAAACCTGTTCACTGGTGTACTGACTGTGGTTCTGCATTAGCCGAAGCGGAAGTAGAATATAAAGATAAAGTATCGCCCTCTATCTATGTGCGTTTTAAAGCGACAGATGAAGCGGCGACACTGGCAAAATTTGATTGTAAAGAAGGTCATCAAGGTCAAGGTGATGTGTCGGTTGTTATCTGGACCACCACACCATGGACCATGCCGGCTAACCGCGCGGTTTGTTTGCGTGATGATCTTGAATACGTATTAATCCAAATTGAAGCCAATGGCGATCAACCAGCAGAGCGTATTATCGTGGCTTCTGAGTTGGCGACAGCGGTAATGGATAGCGTGAATGTTGAGCACTACCATAACTTAGGCTTTACGACTGGCGCAGATCTAGAGCTATGTCAGTTTAATCACCCATTCTACGATTTCACCGTACCGGCTATTTTAGGCGAGCACGTGACCACTGAATCCGGTACTGGTGTGGTTCATACCGCTCCGGGCCACGGTCAAGAAGATTTCGTGGTCGGTAAGCGTTACGATCTTGAAGTGGCGAACCCTGTAGGGTCAAATGGTGTGTATCTACCCGATACCGAGCTATTTGCTGGTCAACACGTATTCAAAGCCAATGCTTCGGTATTAGAAGTGTTACAACAAAAAGGTGCATTGCTGCATCATCACTCTTTTGAGCATAGCTACCCACATTGCTGGCGTCATAAGACTCCGATCATCTTCCGCGCCACGCCACAATGGTTTATCTCGATGGATCAAGCCGGTCTACGTACGAAAGCATTAAGCGAAATCAAAAACGTTGAATGGATGCCAGAATGGGGTCAAAGCCGCATTGAAGGTATGATCGAAGGTCGCCCAGAATGGTGTATCTCACGTCAACGTACTTGGGGCGTACCAATCGCATTATTCGTACATAAAGAAACCGCAGAATTGCACCCAGACTCTCCAGCACTGATCGAAAAAGTGGCAAAACTGGTTGAAGAAAAAGGCATTCAAGCATGGTGGGATCTTGATCCTGCTGACTTAATGGGCGCAGCCGATGCCGCCAATTACGAAAAAGTACTCGATACTTTAGATGTATGGTTTGATTCAGGCACGACTCACTATTCAGTAGTAGATAGTCGCGGCGAATTCAATGGCAACAGCGCTGATCTGTACCTTGAAGGTTCGGATCAACACCGTGGTTGGTTCCAATCCTCATTGATCACCTCTGTGGCAATGAAAGATAAAGCCCCTTACAAACAAGTATTAACTCACGGTTTTGTGGTGGATGCTAACGGCCGTAAGATGTCGAAATCTATCGGTAACGTGGTTTCACCAAAAGATGTGACCAACAAACTTGGCGCGGATATTTTGCGTTTATGGGTTGCTTCTACCGATTACACTGGCGAAGTGGCAGTGTCGGATGAAATTCTAAAACGCAGCGCCGATTCTTACCGTCGTATTCGTAATACTGCGCGTTTCTTCCTCGCTAACTTGAAAGGTTTCAACCCTGCTACCGATATGGTTGCGCCACAAGATATGGTTGCACTCGATCGCTGGGCTGTGGGTCGTGCACAAGCGGCGCAAACTGAAATCGTAAAAGCTTATGAAGAGTACAACACCCATGGCGTAACTCAGCGTTTGATGCAGTTCTGCTCAATTGAAATGGGTTCATTCTACTTAGATGTAATTAAAGATCGCCAGTACACAGCCAAATTGGGCGGTCATGCTCAACGTAGTTGTCAAACCGCTCTGTACTACATTGTAGAAGCATTAGTGCGTTGGATGGCTCCTATCATGTCGTTCACGGCAGATGAAATCTGGAACGAAATGCCAACCAATCAAGCCAATGGCGAAGCGCGTGATACTTTCGTGTTCACCGGTGAGTGGTTCGACGGTTTATTTGGTCTAGAACAAGGCGAAGCACTAAACAACGATTTCTGGGCTCAAATCCAATCGGTTCGTGCTGGCGTGAACAAATTGCTCGAAACTGCGCGTAAAGACAAAACCATTGGTGGTTCGCTACAAGCGGAAGTGGTGTTATACGCCGATGACGCATTAGCAGCTAACCTGAACAAACTTGAAGATGAACTTCGCTTTGTGCTATTAACCTCTAAAGCACAAGTTCAACCATTAAGCGCTAAAACCGATGCTGCCCAAGCAACTGAAGTTGAAGGTTTATTTGTTGAAGTGACGGCTTCAGAAGCTGAAAAATGTGATCGTTGTTGGCACCATGTGGCCGATGTTGGCACTATCGCAGGACACGAAACTGTGTGTGGTCGTTGTGTGACTAACGTTGACGGTGACGGCGAAGCGCGTAAGTTTGCCTAATGACGACTCAATCGTTAACACTTAAACAATCAGGCGTACGCTGGCTTTGGCTAGCGGCGCTGGTATTTTTTGCTGATATTGGCATTAAATTATTAGTGATGAACAACATGGGTTACGGCTGGGTAAATCGGATTGAGATTTTGCCTTTCTTTAACCTACTGTATGTTCACAACCTTGGTGCAGCGTTTAGTTTTTTAAGCGATCAACCGGGTTGGCAACGTTGGTTCTTTAGTGCGATTGCATTTGCGGTTACCGCGATGCTGATCTTCTGGATGCGTAAACTACCGGCGACAGAGCGTTGGAATAATCCCGCTTATGCCATGGTGATTGGTGGCGCGCTCGGTAACGTATTTGATCGTTTAGTGCATGGTTTCGTGGTCGATTACCTCGATTTTTTCTGGGGTAACTACCATTGGCCTGCCTTTAACTTAGCCGACTCAGCGATTTGTATTGGCGCGGTTATGATTGTACTGGACGGTTTTCGTACAAAAAAAGAGCAGTCGCAAGATTAATTCGTAATCTAAGCCTCAGTTTATTAGCGCCGCACGTTTATCGTGCGGCGCTTTTTTATATACTCATTCTAGATAGTTGAGATTGAGGTTGAGATTGCGGTTGGGTTATACCAATGCCATTTAGTCTTTGATTACTCTCTCACCCTAATCACATAGGATCTCAATTTTAAACCCTATATAAATAAGGATATTTTTGTGTCGAACATAACCAATACTAGCCAAGTTACCTTGCATTTTACCATCAAGCTTAAAGATGGTTCCGTTGCTGATAGTACCCACAATCAAGGCAAGCCAGCTAAGTTTGTGATGGGAGATGGCAGCTTAAGTGAGAACTTTGAGCACTGCCTTATTGATTTAACCACTGGCGATAAAAAAGCGATTGAATTGGCAGCCAAGGATGCGTTTGGTTTGCCGAATCCAGATTTTATCCAACATATGGATCGCACTCGCTTTAATGGCCAAGAGCTTGAAATTGGAACGATTATGGCGTTTACCGGACCAGATGGTCGTGAAATCCCAGGCATTATCTCTCAAATGAGCGGTGACTCAGTGACGGTCGATTTTAATCACCCACTTTCAGGCCAAGATGTTATTTTTGATGTGGAAATTTTAAACGTCGAATAATCACTATTTGATTTTAGACGCCAGGCGATATTGGAATTGATATTACATCTCATCTAGAGGTTGTCAGTGAGTTCGTTATAGGTAGAATAGCGCTATTATTGACGCACAAGAGATAGCTCAGGACATGACTCAAAAAATGAAAATTTTATTAGCAAACCCGCGTGGTTTTTGTGCTGGTGTTGATCGTGCGATCAGTATCGTCGAACGTGCCTTAGAAATGTATCAACCACCGATTTATGTTCGCCATGAAGTGGTGCATAACCGTTTTGTGGTTGAAGGCTTAAAAGCGCGCGGCGCAGTATTTGTTGAAGAGCTATCTGAAGTACCAGATGACAACATTGTTATTTTTTCGGCGCATGGTGTCTCTCAAGCGGTGCGTAGTGAGGCAAAAGAGCGTCAATTAACCGTATTTGATGCCACTTGCCCTTTGGTAACGAAAGTGCACATGGAAGTCGCTCGTGCCAGTCGTAAGAATATGGAAGTGGTACTTATTGGTCATGCGGGTCATCCTGAAGTGGAAGGCACTATGGGGCAATATGCCAGTGACGTTGGTGGTATGTATCTGGTTGAACGCCCTGAAGATGTTGCCAAATTAACGGTAAAAGATCCCACTAATCTACATTATGTTAGCCAAACCACTTTGTCGGTGGATGAAACTTCGGATGTGATCAATACATTGCGTGAAGTATTCCCTGATATCCAAGGGCCACGTAAAGATGATATTTGCTACGCGACTCAAAACCGTCAAGATGCAGTGCGTATTCTAGCCAGCAGTGTCGATATTATGGTGGTGGTGGGCTCTAGAAACTCATCGAACTCGACCCGATTAAAAGAATTAGCTGAAAAACTCGGTACTCAAGGTTATTTAATTGATTGCCCTGAAGATATTGATGCAACTTGGTTTGATGGCAAACACAAAATTGGCGTCACCGCTGGAGCTTCCGCGCCAGAAGAGTTAGTCGATCAAATCATTGCACGCATTCAAGAGCTGGGCGCAACCGATGTAGAAGAAGTGTTAGGACGAGAAGAGAATATGTTCTTTGAAGTGCCAAGAGAGCTGCAAATTAAAAATGTAGAGTAGCGGGTCTAGGAAAAACGTTACTCGTAGCTCGAAAAAAATTAGAAAGGTCGCTAGATGAAAGTCTAGCGACCTTTTTGTTTTTGCAGTGGTTTATTTGAGTATTGATTAATTGGCGAGTCCATCGCACAGCCTTCGGCGACCAACCTTTTTTCAACAGCCAAAAAAGGTGGCAAAAAGGCCGCTGCTAGAAATTTTGTTGACCTTGGTTACAACACTCGATTTTATCCCCAAAGTAATTGAAGTTATAGTGAGGCGGCAAGTAAGCGAAGCCCCATGAGCTTAGTTCACTAAGTGATTTGGGGTGAGTGAACGCAGCCAACAAAGCTGTAGCTTCAAATAAGAAGGGGATAGATATTGGCTTCAACTGCACATCCGTATGCGCAAGAAGCCTCACCAATCATCCATGATTGGTGTATCAAATAGAGTCTTTCCACCAAGCAAAATTTAGGCAGAGTTGACGCGTTTCTGCCCCAAAGTCATTTAAGAGTGCAATTTTAAACACAGCCTATGGTTCAATTTTCCAATATATTTTCTAATGTGAAAGATTACTACGCTTTATGCTTTTAAACTCGTTAGAGATAGTGAGATAGTGAGATAGCTAGTTTTGATGTAAAAAAATAATGTATAGCATCATCAAACGATGAAATTTTCCTTATGTAAAATAGTATGAAATTAAGTATTGCTCATATACTAATTAAGGAATTCGTTGTGCACCAGGCCCTTGCTTTTTTAGTCTGTCATTCGGATTGAGTAGGTGGCATTTTTCCATACTTAAGCAACCACAACCAATACAGCCGGATAGATTATTCTTTAAGGATTGTATTTTTGCTATTTTTCCATCGAGGTTTTTTTGCCACTTTCTGGCCACTTTATCCCAGTCATTTTTATTAACAGTCTTGTTAATTGGCAGGCTATCTAATTCTTCACTGATTTCTTCAAGTGTAAAGCCGACAGATTGAGCAACTTGAATAAGTGCAATTCGTCGTAACATCGAAGGTAAATAACGCCGTTGGTTCCCTGTGGTGCGAATTGAAGCAATAAGTCCTCTAGTTTCATAAAAGCGTAATGCGGATGTAGCCACGCCACTGCGCTTTGCAAGTTGCCCAACTGTTAGGTAATCATTTCGAATCATGCCAACACCTACTTTCTAAACTATTGCTTTACTTAAAGTTAACTTCAACTTTTATACTACCCAAATTCTCAAGAATTAAATAGGGACTTTATCTTTTGAAGCAATCAAAATCACCGCTGGTAGGACAAATTTTAGCATCTGCAATTTATGCACTTGATTATATGGTAATGGTAATTGCTATGCCTAAGATAACCCAAGAATTACATGGTAGTAATTGGTATACCATGGGTTTTGGTATTTTCATTTTATTAACACTAGCTGGGGTTGTGTGGGGTGGGAAAATTACAGATAAGAAAGGAGCCCACATCTCTTTTTATCGAGGCTTCGTTATTTTCTTTGTAGGGTTAGTGGTAGGTGCGGTGGCACCGAATTTCTTTGTTTTTATGTTGGCTCGAGCGCTGCAAGGCTTCGGTGGAGGAATGGCATTTACAACAGTGAATGCGTTAACTAATTTAGCGTATGACAGCACTCAACGACCAAAAATCATTGCCATACTTAATACATCATGGATAGTTCCAGCGCTACTAGCCCCAGGGCTTGGTGGATTATTACTGGATACGATTGGATGGCGTTATATTTTCTGGATTCAATTACCTTTTGTTGCCCTAGCACTTTATTTACTCCTCCCAATTATTAAGCAATATGCACCTGTAAATAAACAATCAATAGATGCATTGTGGCCTTCTTTCCAATTGGTTTTAGGTGCTACGTTAGTATTATTTGCTTTAAATGAGCCTGTGCTATCTTGGGAGGTATTATTTCTTCCATTCGGCTGTATTATTACCTACGTCCCGTTAAAACGTTTACTGCCGGATGGAATATTCATCGCGAAGTCTGGATTACCCGTTGGATTGGTTTGCTTTGCATTAGTTGTATTTATTTTTCATCTCTCCGAAATTTTCATTCCTTTGTTATTAATTCAACACTATCAAATTAGTTCTTCGGCAGCAGGCTTAGCTTTAAGTGTTTCAGCTATTTCTTGGCCGCTAGGAGCTATGGTTCAAGCTCGATTATCAAGGACGTATAGCCATGGCTTTAGCCTCAAGCTTGGTTTCTTCTCCGTTATAATTTTATTATTCTTGATGGTATTACAAAGTTATTTGAGCTGGTCTTATTATTTCATTTATTTTTTATGGGGATTGACAGGATTTTGGCTAGGTTTACTCAAATCAACTTGTCGAACTTATGCAATGGATCACACTCCAAAAGGTGAAGAAGGTGCGACAGCAAGTTCAAAGGGATTATTAGATGCACTTTCAGGTGGTCTCGCAGCTGGTATGGGGGGGATGATTTACACATTGAGTAAACAGGATGTACCTTTATCCGAAACGGTCAGCTTTGTTTGGGTACTATCTGCTTTGGTCGGTATGTTGGGGCTCACATTAGCCATAGTTCGTATGAAAAAGTAAAATAGAGTAGAGTTTGAGAATTTTCCATATATATTTTCATATGAATTAGATCTGAGTAATTTGTATTCGTAACAGGGAATTGTTTAAAAACGTACCCGAATGTTGAAGTAAAGATACATGAACACTGGATAATAAGAGTTAAACTTTTAACTTCACACCAGACAAGGAATGTTAATTTGAAAATAATTAAAGCGAGCGTAACTGAACTTGATAAGGTAAGTCACTTGTTCAATTTATATCGTCAATTTTATGGCTACGAATTAGATATGGAGCATGCAAAAAACTTCATATCTCAACGTTTAAAAAAATCAGATTCAATCATATTTTTAGCATTAAGTGATACAGATATACCAATTGGATTCGTTCAGCTTTACCCGTCACTTTCTTCTGTTGTAATGAAGCGAATGTGGTATCTGAATGACTTGTTTGTCGATGAGTCGGGCCGAAATCAAGGTGTAGCTAGAGGTTTGTTACGTAAGGTCAAAAATCATGCTATTGGGACAAATGCCGTCACTGTGAAATTGGCAACAGCAATTGATAATGCAGCCGCCCAGAATCTATATGAATCTGAGGGGTACCTAAAAGTAACCGCTTTTGATCATTACACGCAAAAAGTAGTTCAAGAATGAAGGCAAGGAAAGCAAAAGAGCATGAGTTAGATTTAATTTATTCAATGGGCTTTGATGCTTGGAGTTCTGGTCTTTCGTTGGAAGAGTATTTAGTTGGTTGTCGTAAAAGTAAAAAATACTCAGCTGGCACTTGGTATGTGTTAGTCGAAAAAGATGAAATCGTATCATCGCTTATTGTATATAAAAGCATGTTTAATCTTAAAGAGGGTTGTTTTGGTATTGGTTCCGTAGCGACCTTTCGAGACCTACGGCACAATGGCTATGCATCTCGGCTGATTAATCTAGTTAAATCAGAGTTATTTGGTAGTCTCAACTGCAAGGCTTTATATCTGCATAGCGACATTGATCGGCAGTTCTACAGTAGACTCGGTTTTGTCAGTATTCAGGGCTCTGACTGCATGATCTACTCAAATGGCCAAGTAGATTGTGACAGTTCATTGCCAACATACTTTTAGCCTTGGTTTATATAACAGGTGTCTAAGGTTTCAGGATACTTTTTCTAATTTGATAGTAAGTGGCTAGCATGACTTTCCTAAGTGGTTTCTGTCCAAAAACGAGTCATGTTATTGATGGCTTATTAACTACAAATACCTTACCACCCGTTCTTCAATACAAAAAAGGCCGATAGTTTTTCAACTATCGGCCTTTGTGTTTTTAGCAACTTAGCTATTAATCACGAGATTCAGTGTAATCGATCAGCTTGTCTTCTTCTGCTTGATCAAACTCTGGGTCACCTTTACCTTTCGAGATTTTAATGACGTAGCCAGTAATTAATAAGCTCGCCACAATGCCGACGATAGTTGAAATTTGCATTCCCATACCAAAGCCTAACGTGTGGTTATTTAAGATGAAAGTGATACACACTGCGGTCATAAACATCGCAGGAACGGTTGTGATCCAGTGGAATTTATTAAAGCGCAATAGGTAAGCTGATGCGGTCCACAACATCATCACTGCGGTAGTTTGGTTAGCAAAACCGAAGTAGCGCCAGATAATACCAAAATCAACTTGGGTTAAAATCGCACCGAGAATAAATAACGGCATCGCCATCAATAAACGATTCTTTAAGGTTTTTTGTTCCATGTTGAAGTATTCAGCTAAGATCAAACGGCTTGAGCGGAAGGCTGTATCACCGGAAGTAATAGGCAAGATAACCACACCTAAGAAAGCCAAGATACCACCAAATACGCCCAGTAAACCAAATGATGCGCTGTAAACCACATTACCAGGGCCGCCGTTGGCAACTGCTGCTTGTAATGCATCCATAGAGCCAAAGAAAGATAGGGCTACTGCACACCAAATTAAGGCAATCACACCTTCACCAATCATGGCGCCAAAGAACACAAAGCGGCCATTTTTTTCATTCTCTAAACAGCGAGCCATTAATGGAGATTGAGTGGCATGGAAGCCAGAAATCGCACCACAAGCAATGGTAATAAAGAGTGCAGGCCAAAGCGGTAGATCATTTGGGTTCATATTGGTGAACATATCGCTGAACTTGTATCCGGCTAAAATTGAATGTTCGCTAGAAAATGCAATCGCCGCGATAAGGCCAACCGACATGAAGATCAGCAGAGCGCCAAAGAATGGATAAAAACGACCGATGATTTTATCGACTGGAACTATGGTAGCAATCACATAATAAGTGAAGATAATCGCGACCATCATTCCCATAGAAACCGTAGTATTGGTTTGCTCATTGACAAGGTTGGTGATCATACCTGCCGGAGCGGAGACAAAAACCACCCCAACCAACAGCAACAACACTAAAGCAAAAATATTCATAAAGTGCTTGGCATTTTTACCTAAGTAACGGCCAGTTAAGCTTGGAACCGAAGCGCCACCATTACGCACCGACAACATTCCAGAGAAGTAGTCATGTACCGCACCTGCAAAGATACAACCCAGTACAATCCATAACATCGCGGCAGGGCCGTAAAGGGCACCCATGATTGGGCCAAAAATTGGACCGACCCCTGCAATATTGAGTAGCTGAACTAAATAAACTTTTTTGTTCGACATTGGCACATAATCGACCCCGTCTTGCTTTGAGAAAGCCGGCGTGGTGCGTTTTTCATTAATGCCAAAGACTCTCTCAACGAAAGCGCCATAGATAAAGTAGCCCGCGATCAGCGCCGCTACACAAAAAAGGAACATCATCATAGTTATTGCCTTATTCAAATAGTTTGAAAATTCAGGCTATATAGTAAATGGCTATTTGATAACAATCTCATAACTTTTGCTTAGTGGTTAAATAGTGGATTAAGTGGTCATAAAAACAAATTAAGTGGCTTTTATGTTAATAAATGTGCTTGATTTCATTTGTTTTAAATGTGACCTGTGTAATAGTTGCTAGATTCAACATCGAAGTACACAAGCGTGTTGGTGGCTTAGAGATAAAAAAGTCACACTCAAATCATATCAATAAGGAATATTATGAGCGTTCATAAAAGCGGTTATTCATCACTAGCAAAAGGGTTACTGATCAGTTGCTCTATTTTGTTATTGGCGGCTTGTGTTAATAACACGGCAGCAGATTATGCCAAGGCGGGAGATTGGACATCTGTGGGTTATTCCGATGGTATTAAAGGCAAGCAAAATCGAACCGCCAGCCAGCTGAAAAAACTGGGTAGCGTTAATATCAATGATTACGCCGATGGTTACTTAAAAGGGAATAAAGAATACTGCAACCCGAAACACGCTTATCAAATTGGTATCTCTGGCAATTATTATGAAGGCGTATGTGAAGGCACACCTGATGCGCAAAAATTCAGAATGGAATGGCAGCGTGGTTGGAGTGACAGTAAGTTAGATGGCTCCAACTAAATATACCCGTCTTACTTGAAGCTGCAGCTTTGTTGGCTGCGCTAACTCACCCCAATTACTTAGGCAAGCTAAGCTCATGGGGCTTCGTTTACTTGCCGCCTCACTGCAACTTCAATTGCTTTGGGTATAGAACATAAATTAGCGTAAAGGGATTTTTATGCATGAAGAACAAATAGGATTAATGCTGGCTGCGGTTGGCTTAGTCGGTTTAGGCTGCCAGTGGCTGGCTTGGCGTTTAAAACTGCCCGCCATTTTGTTCTTATTGATCGCCGGATTTATCATTGGTCCTATTACGCACCTTTTTACCCCCAATGAAATGTTTGGTGATTTGTTATTTCCGTTAATCTCCCTCGCGGTGGCGGTGATCTTATTTGAAGGTAGTTTGACCTTAAATTTAAAAGAGATCCGCGAGGTGAACCGCACCGTGATTAATATTGTCACCATCGGCGCGTTGATCTCTTGGGGATTAACCAGTGTATTTACCTTTTACATCCTCGATTTTAGTTGGCCATTGGCGTTGCTGTTTGGCAGTTTAACTGTGGTCACCGGACCTACTGTGGTGGTGCCATTACTGCGCACCGTTCGACCTCAAGCCAAGCTTGCCAATATTCTGCGTTGGGAAGGGATCTTAATTGATCCCATCGGCGCGTTGTTTATTGTGATCGTGTATGAATTTATTGTCTCAAGCAGCAAGGTACATAGCCTTGAAGTCTTTGGCTTAATCTTACTGATTGGGATTGTATTTGGTGTGGTGGCAGGCGCGATCTTAGCGCAATTACTACGTCGTCGATTATTGCCAGAATATCTGCAACCTTTTGCGGTATTAGCCTTAGTGTTAGGTGTGTTTTCGATTTCAAATAGTTTGGAGTCAGAGTCCGGTTTACTGGCGGTCACCGTGATGGGAATGTGGCTCGCCAATGCCAAAGGCGTCAATATTCAAAACATCCTGCATTTTAAAGAAAACCTCACTATCTTATTGATTTCCGGTTTGTTCTTAATGTTATCGGCCCGCATGGAGTTGAGTGATTTTGCCGCGCTTGGTGTGGGCTCAGCCATTTTGTTTGCCGCGATCCAATTGCTCTCACGACCGATTGCTATTTTTGTGGCAACTATTGGCAGCAGTCTTAAATTTAAAGAAAAATTCTTTGTTGCTTGGGTTGCGCCGCGTGGGATCGTCGCCGCTTCCATTTCATCTTTATTTGCCATTAAGCTGGTGGATGCCGGCGTAGAAGGCGCGAATCTATTAGTGCCACTCACTTTTATGGTGATCGTCGGAACGGTGGTATTACAGAGTTTCACTGCCCGCCCCTTAGCCAATTTATTAAACGTCGCCGAGCCATCACCAAGAGGCTATTTGATTGTGGGGGCCAATGATATCGGTCGAAGCTTAGCGCTAGCATTAAAGAAATATGGCGACCGAGTGGTAGTCACTGATTCTAACTGGGACTATATTCGCAAAGCCCGTATGTTGGGGCTAGAAACCTATTACGGCAACCCAACCTCAAGCCATGCGGAAGAGTATTTAGATCTCATTGGCATTGGTAATGTGGTGGCGGTATCACCGGATAAACACTTCAATATTGTGGTCGCCAAACACTTTATGAGTGACTTTGGCGAAAGGCGGGTATTCTTTTTAAATGGTAAAGTCAAAGATACCAATCAGCACGAAAAGCATAATGTAGTGGAACAAAACAATGGTAGAACACTATTTGGTGATGAGGTCAGTTATAAAAAACTCGCCAGCTTGTTAAATCAAGGCGCAGAAGTAAAACACACTAAGCTCAGCGCCGAATTTACTTGGCAAGATTATGTGATGAAATACGCCGACGGACATCGTTTATCATTATTTACCATCGATCCAAAAGGCAATATTCATATTTTGTCGAAGGACAGTACGCATACTACGGATGCGGATTGGACTGTGGTGAGTTTGATTAAAGAGTGATTATTGAATTGGATCAGGTTTAAGGGAAATGGAAATATGAACCGAATTAAAGGAAAAGGTTATCAGGCGATCTCTTTTGTCGAGGATCTAGGGCTATTTGCGATTGCCTTATTAACGGTGATCGCAATGGGGATTGAGATTTGGCTAGTGTTTACCAATATGCATGTAGGTCTAACGGATTTACTTCTACTTTTTATCTATTTAGAAGTATTGGCTATGGTGGGCTTGTATTTAAAATCGGGGCGATTACCGGTTAGGATGCCACTTTATATTGTGATCGTGGCGCTGGCTCGTTATATGATTTTAGATATGAAAAACTTGGATACCTATCGAATGTTGGGCTTATCTGGGGCGATCTTGATCATTACTATTGCGATCTTGGCGATCCGATTTGGCCACACTAAATATCCTTATGGCGATACAGATAATGGCGATACCGATAAAAACTCATAATATGCCAAGAATTTCCTTTAACGGCTTTAAGTAACGGCGACTGACTGGGGTGACATTACCACTATGGGTGATCACTTCAGCCAATCCATTGTCGAGTAAGCGGATCTCACGAATGGCTTGAGTATTGACTAAGTATTGGCGATGACAGCGTAATAATTCGGTTTTTTCTTCTAAGGTTTTTAAGGTCAGTTGGCTACTGGCGGTTTGCTGCGCGGTTTGAATATGCACCCCAGAAAGATCACTAAAAGCGGTTTCAATATCGTGCAGCGGAATGATCATAATGCGGTTGTGCCCCATGCAAGGCACTTGCTGTAATTTTTTGGGCGTGAGCGCTTCGATTTGAGCTTGAGTATGGATCGCTTCTTGGTTTTGCTTGGCTTTAAGTAATCGCTGAATGGTTTTATCTAAACGCTTTGGATCAACCGGTTTAAGCAAGTAGTCGAATGCGTTATCTTCAAATGCTTGAATGGCATATTGATCAAATGCAGTAACAAAAATAACTTGCGGCATGGTATCGGGATCCATCATCGCTAATAACTCGATGCCATTAACTTGTGGCATTTGAATATCCACAAACACCGCTTCCGGTTTTAAGTTGTTGATGAGCTTTAGTCCTTCAATCGCGTTGCTAGCTTGCGCGATCACTTCAACCGCACCGCCTTCTTGCAGTAATTCACTCATCTCTTCACGTGCAAATTGCTCATCATCAATGACTATCGCGGTTAACATAATTATCCTTATTGTTTGCCGATCATGCTCGTTGGGATCAAAAAGCTCATGCGAGTGAATTGGTCTTTTTGACACTCGATCTGGAGTTCACCGTTAGGGCCAAAAAAGTTGTTTAAACGCTTATTCACAATATCCATTCCTAAGCCTTGATGCTCGCGAGGTGGTGCGATAAAACTGCCAGCATTATCTTCGACTACGATTAAATAGCCTAACGCATTTTGCTGACTATAAATACGCACTCGTCCACCTTGTAATAGATTGCCGACGCCATGCTTGATCGCATTTTCCACCAAAGGTTGTAAGGTGAAGCTTGGCAGCGATTTATCTAATAATGCCTCGGCAATATCAATCTCTACTTCAAGCCTATCGGTAAAGCGCGCTTTTTCAATAGTAAGGTAGGCGTTGACATGCGCCAGTTCATCTTTAAAGGTCACGGTTTCGATATTCTGTTTTAAATTACTTCTAAAAAAGTGGGAAAGGTGCTGGATCAGTTCACGCGCTTTATCGGGATCGCGGCGGATCACCGCATTAATGGTATTGAGAGCATTAAATAAAAAATGTGGGTTAACTTGAGCGTGTAATAATTTAATCTCGGCTTGAGTGAGCAGCGTTTGTTGCAGCTGAAAATCACCATAAAGAATTTGGCTAGAAAGCAGTTGCGCGATCCCTTCTCCCATCGAACGATTAATATTAGACAACAGTTTACGTTTTGGCTCATACAGTTTAATCGTTCCCACCACTTCTTTGCCGGCGCGCAGTGGGATCACCAATACCGAACCTAATTTACAGTCAGCGGAGATCGAACACTGATAGGGGCTTTCCCTACCATCTAAAACAATGACTCGATTTTCTTGCATCGCTTGTAAAGTGCAATCAGAGGAAATAGGGGTGTTGGGTTGATGA
Source organism: Vibrio sp. S11_S32 (assembly GCF_014694465.1). Taxonomy (NCBI): domain Bacteria; kingdom Pseudomonadati; phylum Pseudomonadota; class Gammaproteobacteria; order Vibrionales; family Vibrionaceae; genus Vibrio; species Vibrio sp. S11_S32. Next base: position 237,993 of record NZ_JAAUWS010000002.1, read on the forward strand.
TGATTATCGCCAATGCCAATAAAGGCTAAGATTTTTTCTTTATCGGTGATCGCAACCGCGCCGACACGTGTTTCTTGATAAATAATACGAGCCACTTGTTCGGCGTTATTGGCATTAAACCCTGAATTCCAGATCCCAACCGTTCGCTCAGCAATGGTTAAAGCGCGACGTGAAAAAGTGGCAGAGTATTTTTCATAAATGGTTTTTCTATCTTGCAAAATACTGACAAACAACGAGGCACCAACACTGTTGGCGATGATCATTGGTGCGGCAATATTGGAAACTAAAGATAGAGCCTGATCGAAGGGTTTCGCCACCGCAACAATGATTAACATTTGGCTGACTTCCGCCACAAAAGCAACCAACAAGACCACGATAGGGTTGAACAGTTGATCCGCTTTGCCTTTTCTCACTAAATACAGATGTAACAAGCCGCCAATTAATCCTTCTGTGGTGGTGGAAATCGCACAAGCGACATCGGTAAAGCCCCCTAGGCTATAGCGATGCATACCGCCAGTAAATCCGACAGCAAAGCCGACAATTGGCCCACCAAATAACCCGCCCATGACCGCACCAATGGCACGAGTATTGGCAATGGCATCGTTAAAACTCAAACCAAAATAGGTCCCCATAATGCAAAATAATGAGAATAAGACATAACAACTGAATTTATGAGAAAGACGCGATGAGACATTGAGTAGCGGCAAAAAAATGGGTGTTTTGCTCAGCATATACGCCAAGACTAAGTAGACACACATTTGTTGTAGCAGCGAAAGAATAAGATCCATAGTTTGCGCTTTGAGTTAAGAGAATAAAGAATGCAGAATAGTGGTGTAATTATATTTTTACATGTGTATATTAATTCTTACGGATGTTTTTAACTATTGATTGGTTTGAAAATAAAAAATAGCGTGTTAATTTAGTTCCATACAGCGCCATGTCGCTATTCAATTAAATGTATTATAAAGTTTACAGGGATGACCATGCATAAAAGTGAATTAAGCAATATCAATATTAGTGATGAACAGATTATCATTACTCCCAATGAATTAAAGCAAAAAATCCCACTAAGTGACAAGGCTCGTCATTTTATTCAAGAGTCACGTCAAACCATTTCTAATATCATCCATAAACAAGATCACCGCTTATTGGTCGTATGTGGCCCTTGCTCGATCCACGATATTGATGCCGCCAAAGAATACGCCAAACGTTTAAAAGCGTTATCCAATACCTTAAATGATCAATTGTACATTGTGATGCGGGTGTACTTTGAAAAACCTCGTACTACCGTTGGTTGGAAAGGGCTGATCAACGATCCACATCTTGATAACTCATTTGATGTCGAACATGGTCTGCACATGGCGCGTCAATTATTAGTTGATTTAGCTGAAATGGAAATCCCATTAGCAACCGAAGCGCTCGATCCTATTAGCCCGCAATACATTGGTGATACTTTTAGTTGGGCGGCGATTGGTGCGCGTACCACCGAATCTCAAACTCACCGTGAAATGGCGAGTGGATTATCGGTTCCGGTTGGCTTTAAAAATGGTACCGATGGCAGTTTAGGCACCGCTATTAATGCAATGCAAGCCGCATCATCGAGTCACCGCTTTATGGGAATAGACAGCAACGGCCAAGTCGCACTGTTAACAACTCAAGGTAACCCAAATGGTCATGTGATTTTACGAGGCGGTAAGCAAACCAACTACGATTCAGTGTCGGTTAATGAATGTGAAACCGAAATGGCGAAACACGGCTTAGATGCGTCATTAATGGTCGATTGTAGCCATGCCAATTCACGCAAAGATTACCGTCGTCAGCCATTGGTGGCAGAAGATGTTATCCATCAAATTCGCGAAGGCAATAAGTCTATTATTGGTTTAATGATTGAAAGCCACATTAATGAAGGCAATCAAGGGTCGGATATTGCGCTTTCTGAGATGCAGTATGGCGTATCGATCACAGATGCGTGTATTAATTGGGATTCGACTGAAATCTTATTGCGCCATGCTCATCAAGAATTGGTACCCTTTTTAGAAGACCGTTTAAAAGGATAAAATAGGCGGTTATCAAGGACGTTAGTATTGGTGGAATTAGGAAAAAATCATGGCTGTTGAATTAAATGAACTGCGCGATCAAATTGACGCAGTAGACAAACAAATTGTGGATCTTTTAGCGCAGCGTTTGTCGCTGGTGGAAAAAGTTGGCGAAGTAAAAAGTATTCACGGCTTACCGATTTACGCCCCAGACCGAGAAGCGGCAATGTTGGCTTCTCGGCGCGAAGAAGCAGAAAAATGTGGGGTGCCACCGCAATTAATCGAAGATATTTTGCGCCGTACTATGCGTGAGTCTTATGCCAGCGAAAAAGATTCGGGCTTTAAATGTTTGAATCCAGAATTACGTCCGATTGTGATTGTTGGTGGTCATGGTCAGTTAGGTGGCGTATTCAAGCGGATGTTTGAACTCTCAGGCTACCAAGTGAAAATCTTGGGTAGTCAGGATTGGGATAATGCCGAAAGCTTAGTGAAAGATGCTGGCATGGTGGTGGTGAGTGTTCCTATTCATTTAACTGATGGCGTGATCCAAAAGCTGCCTAAATTGCCTGATGATTGTATTTTATGTGATTTAACTTCCATCAAAGCCGAGCCGTTAGCGGCAATGCTTGAAGTGCACGCTGGCCCTGTTGTTGGCTTGCACCCAATGTTTGGCCCTGATATTCCAAGCATGGCAAAACAGGTGATCATTTGCAGCGACGGACGCGCACCCGAAACCTACCAATGGTTACTCAAGCAGTTCGAAATTTGGGGAGCAAGCATTTGCGCGATTGATGCTAAAGAGCACGATAACGGTATGACGCTGATCCAAGCGCTGCGTCACTTTACTTCGTTTGCTTATGGTCTGCATTTGGCGCAAGAGAACCCAAACTTAGATACCTTAGTCCAATTGAGTTCACCGATTTATCGCTTAGAGCTGGCGATGGTGGGGCGCTTATTTGCTCAAGATCCAAATCTCTACGGCGATATCATCATGGCATCGCAACACAATATCGACATGATTAAACGCTTCCACCATCGTTTTGGTGAAGCAATTAAGATTTTAGATAACCACGATAAAGCCGAGTTTGTTAAGCAGTTTGAAGGCGTATCGGAATGGTATGGTGATTACTCTCAACAATTTATGAACGAGAGTCAAAACCTACTTAAACAAGCCAATGACGCGATCCATCGAGGTAAGTGACGGTTTGTAGAACGTCAGAAGAATTATAAAAATGCCCAACTTGAACGATTCAAGTTGGGCATTTTTTTGTTTAACTTTTAGTTTGGGTTTCTTTTATTCATCAATTTCAAAGGAATGAATCCAAATTAAAAATAGTGGATACCCGATGATACTTTCTTATGGTGTTGGTTTAAGAAATTCGTATTTTTTGCCTTGCGTGTATATTGTTGGCAATGGGTTTAATGTGTTGATGTAATTTTCCCCCTCATATCGTAATTTGGGGAATGGTGGATAATAAATATAAAACCCTTTAGGTAAATCTTTAGTTATATTACTTACAATATTATCAAACTTAATGCTTTTATCTTTATGATTTAAAATATTTGGCGTTGGAGCTGAAACTAATGTAGTGTGTATATCCGTTATCTCCCCATTAAAACCAAACACATAAGAGTCAGTTAACTTACCATTGATGTTGGTTTTTTCTTCCGTAAGAAAACTCTTTTTCAAGCTACCATCTTGGATATAAATAGATGTTCTTACCCATTCACCATTCATATTAACCATGAATACTTTTAATGATGGATAGTCCTTAAATGGCGATTTCAATTTAACCTCACCATACTTACTAAGTTCTAGTGTGACGGAGTTACTTATAATATTTAGTATGAATTTTTGCGCTTCTAATTCATTCGAAAAATCATTTTTATTTAGCGCAATAAGCCAAGTTTGATTTGATGAAATATGTTTTGAGTTGGATATAGCCATTAAACCACTAGTACCAGCCCCACCAAGGGCCAGCATCGGATTACCGGATAAGAGTGTAACTAATGATAATCCAAGCATTGAATCAGCATTACTTTGCTTATCAAATGCATCTTTTACATCTTTTTTATCCTCTAAAGAAAAGTCCCTTAATGGGCTTTTCTTGCCTTTATATTCCTTTGTTAAGACGGTTTGATTTGCTATGTTGTACGCATAACTATTTTCAGAGCTAAAAGGTTGTGGTTCGATAACTTGTGGTGAACTGCAACCTAGTATTGTCATTATTGGTATCATGCTAATAATAAGTTTGATATTCATAATAATTAAGTCCTTTTATTTTTATCGTAATTGAAAACTTATAACCTTGTATGAATGTTAAATTTATTGGCGATATTAGATAATACCAATCACCTCACCGCGGTCAAATTATCCGTATTATGTTTGTTGCTGGTTACGTTCTCCCAACCTGATTCATCAATTCCAAAGTCTTGTAATTCCTTTTGACGATGCAATGTTGGCGGTTTGGTTTTTGATGTGGATTTTTCCACCGATTTTTTATTAATTGTTCGGTGTTTAGTGGTTCTTTCGAGCAAACTTTGCAGTTGCACTAAGCCATTGATGTTTTTAACCAACGCGGCCCAATGAACAATTTTTTGCTGCTTAAATAGGCGGTCAAAATTTTCCGGTTGCCATTGCATAAAATCTTTAGGATCGAGGGTTTGCCCTAAAAAGCGGATTTCATAATGCAGGTGAGGGCCAGTTGAAAGGCCGGTGCTACCGCATAAGGCAATAGGATCCCCTTTTTCTACAAACTGACCGGTTTTAACTAAAAAACGATGTAAGTGGGCATACATCGATATAAATCCAAAACCATGGCGAATTTTAATTAAATTGCCATAACCTTGATTACTTGGACGGGTGAGTTCTACCACACCATCGGCAGTTGAGTAAATGCTACCACCTGACGGGCAGGTTAGATCCATACCTAAATGGCGCTTGGATTTACCGGTAATGGGGTGGACTCTGGTGCCATAAGGGGATGAGACACGGGTATAACTCATGGGCGAATCATTGGGTATCATTCTAAATAAAGTTGCTTTTACTGCTGGGCTGAGATCAGGAATGGTGTCGTCGGGATTCGACTGACTGAAAGATTGCAATAATGAACTGATCGCTTGGTTGGTATTGGTGACAACAATCTCAACGCCTTCTTCGTCATCGAGTTGAGGTGATTCTTCATCTAATAAGGCGAGATCGCTTTGTAGATTTTGATTAATTAACAATTGATCGTTATAGAGATTTTTATATTGTTGAGATTTTTGGTGTAGATAATTAATTGTGATCCCTGCCGTTTTAGGGGGGAGGCTTGTGAAAAAAGAGCCTATCAAGCTACTTAGACTAAAGAAAACACAACCGAAAATTAGTAATATGGCACTCATTCCTAGTATAGGATTGATGGCGATAGTACGGTTTTTATTATTAAGTGGAAGAGTAAGTTCCATTAAGCCAAGCTGCATAGAAATTTATTCACATGGATAAGAAATTGTCTGGGTTTAGTTAGGTCTACCTGAATTCACTTAACAGCTAAAGTTTGTTAGGTTAACTGTTTGAAATTTTACAGCGCTGTTCGCATTATTTCGATTGAGACATGAAAAAAGCCACTTTCAATTAATGAAAGTGGCTTTGATGTATTCGCAACTATGGTTGAACATTAGCTGCGATTTATACGGTTATTACTTGGTCATACGCTTGTACTTGATGCGGTGTGGTTCTGCTGCCGCTGCGCCAATAGTTTGCTTTAACCAATCGCTGTATTCGGTGTAGTTACCTTCAAAGAAGTTCACTTGACCTTCATCGCGGTAATCTAAGATATGAGTTGCAATGCGGTCAAGGAACCAACGGTCATGCGAGATAACCATAGCGCAACCTGGGAATTCCAGTAATGCTTCTTCTAGTGCTCGAAGAGTTTCAACATCCAAGTCATTGGTCGGTTCATCGAGCAGCAATACGTTACCGCCTGCTTTTAGCAGTTTAGCTAAGTGAACACGGTTACGCTCACCACCAGATAGATCACCGATGCGTTTTTGCTGATCGTTACCTTTGAAGTTAAAGCGAGAGCAATAAGCACGCGCTGGAATTTCAAAGTTGTTGATCTTGATGATGTCAGCACCTTCTGAGATCTCTTGGAATACGCTGTTGTTATCATTCATGCTGTCGCGGAACTGATCAACTGACGCTAATTTTACGGTTGCACCTAATTCAACACTACCAGAATCGGCTTGTTCTGCGCCGCTGAGGATCTTAAATAGGGTTGATTTACCCGCGCCGTTTGCCCCGACGATACCGACGATCGCCCCTTTAGGCATGCTAAAAGAAAGATTATCAATTAGTACCCGATCACCAAACGATTTGGTCAGGTTCTTAACATCAAGAACTTTGTCCCCTAAACGCTCACCTGGCGGAATAAACAGCTCATTGGTTTCGTTACGTTTTTGGTGATCACTGGTGTTCAATTCTTCAAATCGAGCCATACGCGCTTTTGATTTCGCTTGGCGACCTTTTGGATTTTGACGAACCCATTCTAATTCTTTTGCGATGGTTTTCTTACGGGCATTTTCAGTTGATGATTCTTGCGCCAGACGAGCATCTTTTTGCTCTAGCCATGAGGTGTAGTTGCCTTCCCATGGAATACCTTCACCACGGTCAAGCTCTAAGATCCAACCAGCAGCGTTGTCGAGGAAGTAACGGTCATGGGTGATCGCAACCACAGTGCCGCTGTAATCAACGAGGAAGTGCTCAAGCCATGCAACGGATTCTGCATCCAAGTGGTTGGTGGGTTCATCGAGTAATAGCATGTCCGGCTTTTCAAGCAGCAGACGACAAATTGCCACGCGGCGACGCTCACCACCAGATAAGAATTCAATCTTGGCATCCCACTCCGGTAGGCGCAATGCATCGGCAGCGCGCTCCAACGAGTTCTCTAGATTATGACCATCTTTAGCTTGGATTAAGGCTTCTAATTCACCTTGTTCTTTCGCCAATGCGTCGAAATCAGCATCAGGTTCAGCGTAGGCGGCATAAACCGCATCAATTCGCTTGAGCGCGTCGGCTACATCGCCCACCGCTTCTTCAACAATTTCACGTACGGTTTTTGATTCATCTAGAACGGGCTCTTGTGGTAAGTAACCCACTTTAAGGCCTACTTGCGCGCGCGCTTCGCCATCAATATCTTGATCGATACCGGCCATAATGCGCAATAAAGTCGATTTACCTGAACCATTTAGACCAAGAACACCAATTTTGGCACCTGGAAAAAAGCTTAGTGAGATGTCTTTTAGTATTTGACGTTTCGGTGGCACAATTTTGCTCACGCGAGACATGGTATAAACGTATTCAGCCATTGCTGTATCGATCCTATTCTGGAGAATAAATTGAAAAGCTTAGTTTACTCTTTCTCACATAAGATTCACACTAGGGATAAGAAACAAAGATATGATGAATGTCATACCATCGAGTAAATGAAAGCCTTAGCATTTTAACTCGATAATCTGGATTTACTCTCTCGCAAATAACTTAAATAAGGAAATTTTTGTATTCATGCCGCATTCAAAGAAAAACATAGCTCGTATTATTGTCCTAACTGGTTGCGTTTTTTTAGGTACGTACTTTCTCGCAAAGCCTGTTATTGCCAATAGTTTTACAAAAAAAACAGTGATTGCAAAACCGACTAAGGCATTGACTCATTTAGAAAAGCAACGAGAGCTGTACCAGCAAGCGCAAGATTTACTCGATCTTAAAAAGATCGATCAATATATTGATCTTCGCCCACAAATTTCTGATTACGCTTTGACTCCTTATGTCGATTATCGTGCTTTTTTGATTGATATTGGTGAGCGATCGCCTCAAGAAGTGGACAATTTTACCTTGCTTCATAAAGACTTCCCATTCTCAAGCAGCATCAAGGCGGCATATTTAACCGGATTGGCGAAAAATAAGCGTTGGAAAACTTTAAGTGAATATCAAAAAGAGTCCCCCAATGATCAACGTTTTCGTTGTTACTATTACACCGCTAAGTGGGAAACTAACTACAAAACTCAAGCGTATAAAGGTGCACAAAGCTTATGGTTAACCGCGGGGAGTGTATCTTCTGCTTGTGATGATTTATTTGATCATTGGGCTAAAGCCGGTCATCGCACTGATGATATGATCATTGATCGTATGGTGCTGATGTCAAAAGCGCGTCGCTCTGGGCTGTTTAGCTATCTGGATAAAATGTTGGTTAGCGACGCCGCTAAAGAGCAATCTAAAAATCTGCAAGCTCTGTTTAAAAAGCCACAAGATGTGCTGAGCTTTAGTCAATCAAACCCGGTCACTAAGTTTAATCAATCGTTAACGGATATCGCGTTTAAACAATGGATTAGGCAAGATACTAAGTCAGCAGTAGAAAATTTTGATGCGGTGATGAAAGCGCAAAAATTGCCACAAAGCACCCAAACCTATTTAGCTAACTACGCCACATCATGGTTAGTGAACACTGATTCGGATAAATTAGCCGCTTGGCGTGATGCGCAAATTAAGCAAGGCGGTTCAGTGGCAATGATAGAGCGTCGAGCCAGATTAGCTGTGCAGCATAATGATTGGCAAGGTGTGAGTTATTGGGTGGGATTGCTGCCACAAAAAATGCAGAGCACCACCCGTTGGCAATATTGGCTTGGCCGAGTTGAATTTGCACAAGGTAAAGACAAACAAGCGAAACAACGATTAACGAAAATTTTAGGCCAGCGCGATTTTTACAGTGTGGCGGCAGCGAATCTTTTGGGTGAGCCAATCCGTTATCAAAGTCAGATATTAACCGGTAAGCAAGTGGATATCTCAAGTAAGAAGGTGGCACTGGCTCGAATTGAAGAAATGATTGCGGTTGATAAAATTGATGCGGCTAAACGTGAATGGCGTTGGTTGTTATGGCACAGCACTCAAAGTCAGAAGATGGCACTGGTTGAGTATGCCTCACATAAGCATTGGCATAACTTTACTATTGTTGCCACCATTGAAGCTAAAATGTGGAGCTACACCAGTTTACGTTTTCCCATCACTCATCGTTGGTGGTTTGAGCATTTCGCGAAAAAAAATAATGTCCCATTGATCACTCTCATGTCGTTGTCTCGCCAAGAAAGTGCTTTGGATGTGGATGCTCGTTCCCCGGTTGGTGCTCGCGGTTTAATGCAAATAATGCCAACTACGGCTCAGCATGTGGTTGATATTCATGATCTTAAATACAATAATGCAGACGATTTATATAACGTTGATAAAAATATTGAGATTGGCAGTTATTACTTAAGTGATCTGTTGAAAGATTATGATAACAATAGAATTTTCGCTTTTGCTGCTTATAATGCTGGCCCAAATAGAGTTAAACAATGGCGTCAACGTACTGGTGGAAAAGTAGATGCCTATTCCTTTATTGAAGCGATTCCTTTTAAAGAAACGCGCGGTTATGTGCAAAATATTTTAATGTTTGAAACTTACTATCGTAATCTGCTTGCTCAAGATGGGGCTTTCTTAACCCCAAGTGAACTAAAAGGAAAATACTAATCATGGGGTTATCAAATGATCCACTGGTCAATGATGAAATGAATAAAGCTGAATTTGAACACTGGCAAGATGTATTAACAGCATTACAATTGGCAACTAAGAATGATCAATTGGATTTTTTGTTGTCCGCTTTATTGACCTTTGATGAGCGTGAGGCGCTGCTGGCTCGAATGAATATCTTACACGAGCTAATGAAAGGTGAGCGTTCGCAACGGCAAATTAGTCAAATGCTTAAGGTGGGGATTGCGACTATAACGCGAGGTTCGACTGAGTTGAAACACAGTAGCCCCGAACAAAAACAGCAGCTACAACAATTATTGCAAGCTGCTGCCGATGTTAAAGCGTAATGGGGCTTCACTAAAGGGTTAAAAATGGCTAGGATTGACGAACGGGATCAGAGCTAGAATTAACGCTTGATGATACACCGAACTGCGCGTTAATTGATGGTGAGTAAGGAGGCCAATTGCGCCTCCTTTTTGTTTGATGTTTTCGGTAGCAAATACCTCATCCATCACATCGCCTAATTCTTTGCCTTGGCTTACCTTCACTAATACTTCCGGTGGTAACATTAAACAAGCTGAGCGAGATTCGCCGCGTTTAACTAAATTATCTTCAATCACCATCCATGCAAAAGTAAAGTTATCTTCAATTCCGGCTTCAAGCCCAACATAAAAATCAGCATCGACGATCGCTTGCTTAGCGTTTTTAACTCGATTGAGTGCGCCTTGTTTGGTGGCTTGATCACTCATCGGTTGATCGGGGACTTCGCTTGACACTGATACCCCTTCAAAATGAAAGGTATGTTGTGGAAAGCTATCATGAAAGGCACTTTCAACCGCTTTTATTTTTGCGGGGTTGAGTGACGCAATCACTACTTTAACAACGCGCGATTGGATCATATTAAACCTCTAAATCGATAGATGTTGGTTTTACATTTTCAATCGGATAGCAGCCAAGTACTTTTAAATGACGAGTGATTTTGGTTAGCTCCGCCAGAGCTTGTTGCATTGGCTGAGAATCTAAATGGGCTTCCAGATCAACATAGAACATTTCTTCCCATGGATTCCCCATGATTGGGCGCGATTCCAACTTCGTCATATTGATCCCGTAGCGTTGCAATACCAGTAAGGTTTCAACCAGTGAACCGGCTTGATGGGAGGTCGACATGATAATGGTTGTTTTGGCTGGGATTTGCGGTGAGACTTCAACCGACTTACGCGCCACCACAATAAAGCGAGTATGGTTCTCGGTTTGGTTGGCAATGTTGCCTTGGATTTTTTGTAAGCCGTACAGTTTACCGCTGCTTGAGTTACCAATTGCTGCCACATCATTGCGGTTAAGCGCTTTGACTTTTTTCATCGCATCGGCTGTGCTGGCGCAAGATTCTAATGTTACACCATCAAGGTGGCTCAAGAACTCACTGCATTGCTGGTGTGGTTGTGGATGAGAATATAAGGTCTTAATGTCTTCGATGCGAATATCTTGTTGTGCTAACAGGCAGTGCTCAATCGGCAGAGTCATCTCACCAACAATATAAAGGGTGGTATTTTGCAGTAAATCATACACTTCGTTAATTGAGCCAGAACTGGTATTTTCAATTGGCAGTACACCAAAATCGGCATGACCGGTTTCAACGGTGGTGGCGATATCTTTAAAGTGATGACAGTTTAGTTCAATTAACTCATTATTTTTACGGCTAAAGTATTCACGGCTAGCAAGGTGAGAGTAGGATCCTTTTGAACCAAGAAAAGCGACGCGAACTAAAGGCTGACGACTGTCTTGGGGATTGACTAAGTTCTGTAAATAGGATTGTTGTAATAGTACCGAGTCTTCAATAATGGTATGGAATAACTTGGTGATGTAATTGGCATCGAGTTGATACTTTTCTTTACCGTTATTGATGAGCTTAACCAATAGTTCTTGTTCGCGAGCGGCATCACGAACAGGCTTGGCCGTTTCAACTTTGCTTTTTGCCACTTCAATACTTAATGCGCGACGTTCGGATAAAATATTAAGTAATTGATCGTCTAGTTGATTGAGTCTAAGACGAATGTGGTCGAGAGAGTATTTAGCTTGTGTCATGATTTTTCCTATAAAAAAGCCCCCCAGTGGTGGGAGGCTTTCTGCTCGTTTTTGGTTTGTTTTTAAAACGACATTAGCCTCGCAGGTTAACCGCGAAAAAAGAAGCCAAAAAAGAACAGCATATATGGGTTCATAAGATTAGTAACGTTATGAATAAAGAGTGATTACACCATAAGGCACAGGCTATAAAAGCGTCAAGCAAAAAAATAGCGCCAAGGTAGGCGCTAAACGATAAGAATGTGGTTCTAGTGAGGCTTATGCTTCAGCTTCCTCTTGTTCTAATTCTTCTTCCCCTCGGAGGACTTGGTTACGTTTTGCTTCTGGCTTGTGGCTGAGTTTATTCAGCTGGCGACCAAGTTTTTGTTCTACTTCATTGATTGCTTTATACAGATCTTCATCACTGGCTGAGGCAACCAATTGTCCTTTCGGTACGGTTATTTTAGCTTCTATTTTGGTTTGATTAGCAGGTTCAGTGCTGATGGTTGCATGGCAACTAAGCAGCTCGATTTGCCATTTTTCAAGCTTTTTAAATTTAGCCTCAATGTGATCACGAATAGAAGAAGTAACTTCGATATTTTTTCCAATAACGTTCATTTGCATAAATATTTTTCCTCGTGTGACCTAAATCGTTAACTTCAGGATACCCTTTGGAAGAAATAATATTGTGATAAAGATCGCTTTTTGGGGTGAGATTGCTAAGCAAAGAATGAAATGTGATCCTGAACAAAATTAATGAGGTAATTAGCACAAAAAAGCAGCTGAATTTGAATTCAACTGCTTTTTTTCATCGACGACTGTTTTTAAACACAAGCTAAGCTAATATTATTTTTCTTTATTTAATGTGATGAGTTCCTGGGTCTTGTTGACACCATCCTCAAGGTTAATCGCTTTGTAAGCTTTGAGTTGTATTTTTAATGAATCATGTGCCGCTTTAGTATCTGGGTAGGTTTTTTGGATTTCTTGACAGCGGTTGATGGCTGCAATGTAAGCTTCTCGACGCAGGTAGAAATCGGCAGACGCTAAATCATATTCAGCTAAACGATTTTTTAGTGCTAATAAACGAATACGAGCATCGGCGGCATAATCACTATTCGGGTAGCGTTCAAGTAAACGTTTAAAATCAACAAACGCAGCTTTTACTGGTTCAGGATCACGATCGGAGCGGTCAATACCAAATAGAGTATGCATAAAATTAGAATCTTGCGCCATATTAGTTAGGCCACTCATATATAACACCCAGTCAGTACGAGCATGTGCCGGGTTTAAACGAGTAAAGCGCGCAATGGTGGCAGAGGTTAATGCATAATCGCCATTTTTATAGTAGGCATAGATGAGATCAAGTTGCACTTGATCGGAATAGGGACCAAAAGGATAGCGTGAATCGAGTGCTTCTAACTTCTTGATGGAACTAGCCCAGTCACCGGTTTGCAATTCCATATGCGCTTGAGAATAGAGATCAGATGGCGGGATATCGGGCACTGCATCTTTTTTATCTGCGCATCCTGCAAGCAAAATGACGGTCATTAGACCTATAATATATTGGCGTTTCATTGTGAAGAGTAATTCCCTTGATTTGAATATTCTTTAATTAAATTTTGTCGCGTCCGTTACTTCTGACAACTTAACAGATACAATGACGAATAACTCTATTTTATCCATAATGTTGGATAATAGTCTCATGGTTTTTTAAAAAGTTCGATATGACCCAGCAGATAATACGCACAGATACAGTAAAAGACTCGCAATTAGGACAACGTTTAGACCAAGCGATGGCCGAATTGTTCACAGATTTTTCACGTTCTCGATTGAAAGAATGGTTGCTTGCGGGCAATGTTCAAGTCGATGGAGAAGTCGTGACCAAACCTCGAATTCGTATGATGGGAGGCGAAGAGATCATTCTCCAAGCTGAACTTGAAGATGAAGAGCGTTGGATCGCGCAAGACCTTCCACTTGATATCGTTTATGAAGATGACGATATTTTGGTGATCAATAAACCGCGCGATTTTGTGGTTCACCCAGGAGCGGGTACCCCAGATGGCACGGTATTAAATGCACTATTGCATCATTACCCCGATATTGCCAAAGTACCTCGCGCTGGTATTGTTCACCGTTTGGATAAAGACACCACAGGTTTGATGGTGGTGGCTAAAACGGTCCCAGCCCAAACTCGTTTGGTTCGAGCACTGCAAAAACGCAATATTACTCGTGAATATGAAGCGATTATTATTGGCACCATGACTGCCGGTGGCCGGATTGAAAAGCCAATTGGTCGTCATGCGAATAAACGAACGTTGATGGCGGTAACTGAAACCGGTAAAGATGCGGTGACTCACTACCGTGTGGCAGAGCACTTCCGTGAACATACGCGTATTCGTTTACGCCTTGAAACGGGTCGTACTCACCAGATCCGTGTGCACATGTCTTACATTCAGCATCCATTATTAGGTGATATTGCTTATGGTGGTCGCGCACGGATCCCTCGTGGTGCTTCGGCTGAACTTACGCAAATGATCCGCAGCTTTGATCGCCAAGCATTGCATGCGGTGATGCTTAAATTTGTTCACCCAGTCAGTGGTGAAGAAATGAAGTTTCACGCCCCAGTGCCAGATGACATTCTCATTATGGCAGAAGCGCTGCGTCAAGATGCCAAAGACAACGTTGAAGACGAGCCAATATAAGTCATGGATGTGATTATTCCCAACTGGCCAGCACCAAAACAGGTTAAAGCAATAAGCTCTACCCGTATTGATGGGGTGTCAAAAGGTGTGTACCAAGGATTAAATCTTGGTGCGCATGTTGGGGATGATGCAAAACGGGTTAGGCAAAATCGCAAGCTACTCACTCAAGCGATGCAGATGCCCAATCCGCCTGTGTGGTTAAATCAAACGCATTCAACCCATGTCGTTGAAGTGAATCAACCAACCGCAACAGTATTGGATGCAGATGCTTGTACTACTCAGCAGAAAGGGGTGGTATGTAGCGCGATGACGGCAGATTGTTTGCCAGTGTTGCTCACTAATATTGAAGGTACCCAAGTGGCCGCCGTGCATGCAGGTTGGCGCGGTTTAGCCGATGGTATTATTGAGCAGGCAGTCAAAAAGTTCGAACACCCTGAAACGGTAATGGCTTGGCTTGGCCCTGCTATTGGCGCCAGTGTATTTGAAGTTGGACAAGATGTAGTGGATATATTTGTGGCGGTTGATCCAGATGCTAAAAATGGATTTAACTTGCTCTCATCAAAAGTAGCGTCAGAAACTTCAGCTAAAAAATATCTGGCTGATATGAATAAACTTGCCACACAACGTCTTAACCGAATTGGCGTCACACAAGTGTATTACAGTAATCGCTGTACTGTTTCCGAGCACGATACTTTCTATTCTTATCGCCGCGATGGCGTGACGGGCAGACAAGCTTCTTTTATTTGGATTGAATAATTCTATTTTCTTCTTTCTTTCATATCCCTTCCGGTACTAGTAATAAATTCTAAATTCCTCTCTTGAAAACTGTTCAATATGCATCCATCTATTAAACATAGATAAACGTCTCTCACCTGAGAAACTAGGAGTCATATTATGCGTTTCGATAAATTCACCAGTAAATTTCAACTTGCCGTTTCTGACGCACAATCTTTAGCGTTAGGCCGTGATAATCAATTTATTGAACCTGTACATCTGATGCAGGCATTATTGGATCAAGACAGCAGTGCAATTCGACCACTTTTCACCATGCTGGGGGTCAATGCGACTCAATTACGTTCTAAATTATCTCAAGCATTAGATAAGTTGCCAAAAGTGACCGGTATTGCCGGGGATGTACAGTTATCGAAAAGTACCACCAACTTGCTCAACCTTTGCGATCAGTATGCGCAAAAGCGTAAAGATACTTATATCTCAGCCGAATTGTTTTTATTAGCTGCGATTGAGGATAAAGGGGCATTAGGTCAGTTGTTCAAAGAGTTCTCTTTAACCAAAGATAAAGTCAATAAAGCGATTGATGAGATCCGTGGTGGTCAAAATGTGGATGACCCTAATGCGGAAGAAAAACGTCAAGCACTAGAAAAATACACTATCGATCTCACTGAACGCGCAGAGCAAGGCAAACTTGATCCTGTGATTGGCCGTGATGATGAAATTCGTCGCACCATTCAAGTATTGCAACGCCGGACTAAAAATAACCCAGTATTAATTGGTCAACCCGGCGTAGGTAAAACCGCGATTGTTGAAGGGTTGGCGTTGAGAATTGTCAACAACGAAGTACCTGAAGGTTTGCGTGGTCGCCGAGTGTTATCACTTGATATGGGAGCATTAATTGCAGGTGCGAAGTATCGCGGTGAATTTGAAGAGCGCTTAAAGGCCGTCTTGAATGAACTGGCGCAAGAAGATGGGAATATCATTTTATTTATTGATGAATTGCATACTATGGTCGGAGCGGGTAAAGGCGAAGGGTCTATGGATGCCGGTAACATGCTCAAACCTGCTTTGGCTCGTGGCGAATTACACTGTGTTGGTGCCACGACGTTGGACGAATATCGTCAATATGTTGAAAAAGATCCCGCGTTAGAGCGCCGATTCCAAAAAGTGCTGGTGGATGAACCAAGTGTTGAAGATACGATTGCGATTTTGCGTGGTTTAAAAGAGCGTTATGAACTGCATCATCATGTTGAAATTACCGATCCTGCAATTGTTGCAGCCGCGACGTTATCGCATCGATATGTGTCGGATCGTCAACTGCCAGACAAAGCGATTGATTTAATCGATGAGGCAGCGTCAAGTATTCGTATTCAAATTGACTCAAAACCAGAATCAATGGATCGATTAGATCGCCGCATTATTCAATTAAAAATCGAGCAACAAGCATTATTGAATGAAGATGATAACGCTAGTGCTAAGCGCTTAGAAATCTTAAATCAAGAATTAGAAGAAAAGGAACGCGAGTATTCTGAGTTAGAAGAAGTGTGGAAAACTGAAAAAGCGGCACTGTCCGGTACTCAACATATTAAAACGGAATTGGAACAAGCTCGCTTAGATATGGATGTGGCACGCCGTGCTGGTGATTTACAGCGTATGTCAGAATTACAATATGGCAAGATCCCTGAACTTGAAAAACAATTGGAAGTCGCCTCGCAAGCAGAAACCATTGAAATGACATTGCTTAAAAATCGTGTCACCGATGCAGAAATTGCTGAAGTACTGTCGAAACAAACCGGTATTCCAGTATCGAAAATGCTAGAAGCGGAAAAAGCCAAATTGCTTTCGATGGAAACCGTATTACATCAACGAGTTATTGGTCAAAAAGAAGCGGTCGAAGTGGTTTCAAATGCGATTCGCCGTAGTCGGGCTGGATTATCTGATCCGAATAAGCCGATTGGGTCGTTCTTATTTTTAGGCCCAACCGGAGTGGGTAAAACGGAATTATGTAAAACATTAGCTCATTTCATGTTTGATACCGAAGATGCCATGGTGCGGATCGATATGTCTGAGTTTATGGAAAAACATTCAGTGTCACGTTTAGTCGGCGCGCCTCCGGGTTATGTCGGTTATGAAGAGGGGGGGTATTTAACAGAAGCTGTACGCCGTAAACCTTATTCAGTGATTTTATTAGATGAAGTCGAAAAGGCGCACCCAGATGTGTTCAATATACTATTGCAGGTATTAGATGATGGCCGCTTAACTGACGGGCAAGGACGAACGGTTGATTTTAAAAACACCGTAGTGATCATGACGTCTAACTTAGGGTCAGACCGGATCCAGGAAAAAGCCGCGAGTTCGGATTATGATTCGATGAAAGCGGAAGTGATGGAAGTAGTCATGCAACATTTCCGTCCGGAGTTTTTAAATCGGGTTGATGAAAGTGTGGTATTCCATCCATTAGGTCGGGAGCAGATTAAGTCGATTGCTTCTATTCAGCTACAGCGTTTAAGTCAACGTATGGCCGAGAAGGAATATCACTTAAAAGTCAGCGATGATGCTTTGGCGCTGATCGCTCAAGTAGGGTTTGACCCTGTCTATGGGGCAAGGCCGTTGAAACGTGCAATTCAACAAATGGTTGAAAATCCATTAGCGAAAGCTATTTTGTCGGGGGAGCTAATCACTGGTCGAGACGTGAACCTCAACGCCATAGATGAAGAAATTGTCGCGCAGCAATGAAAGAGAACACTCTTCAGCACCCTTAAATTGAAAATAACCTTCCTCCTCTTATCGACAGAAATAGGAGGAGAGGGTTGTTTAATTTACTTTCTTATTGGAACTAAAGTGAAACGATGAGGGGGGGATTAATTTAAAAATGATGGTCTAAATCATGTTTTCTGTGGGTAACCTGTGCTTAAAGTGAGAGTAAAAAGGTATAAATGCGCATTTGAACGTAATATGAACATCTAAGCTTTATTTTTGAATTTATTGAAAGAAAGTGCTTGCCAATATGAAGTTGATCTCTATAATGCGACCTCACTGACACGGAGCACACAGCCTAACGGCCGCAACGAGTTAGAGGTCATAACCTTCTCAAAAAGGTTAACGAAAAAAGATTGCAGAAAGTGTTTGACACGCTCAATCAAATCGTTAAAATGGCCGCCCTGTTCAACGAGGCGCAAGTCGCACGAACAGTTGCTCTTTAACAATTTAAACCTATCAATCTGTGTGGGCACTCGTTGATGATAATCAATAAAGCTTCTTAGGAAGCAAAAATGATTTCAATGAACTGAGTGACCAAATTGAACAATTTATTGTTCGGCACAGTCAATTCATCATCATTCTGTTGGAATGATGATAGCTTTAAAATTACACTTTATCTTCGGATAAAGATTAGTTTTGAAGTCAGTATTCGTTGAGTCACTCCCTTTTAATTAAGGGAATCAAAATCTTAAATTGAAGAGTTTGATCATGGCTCAGATTGAACGCTGGCGGCAGGCCTAACA